>CAIQGU010000232.1 GCA_903871435.1 uncultured Burkholderiales bacterium
GGCCTGCCGCGGTCTCGCGCTGGTCGAGGGCAATCTGTATTTCGCCGGGGCTGGCGGACGCGTCCTTTCATGGAATGCCGCCAGCGGGGCCCTGCGCTGGGAGGCGACGGTCTTGCCGCGGGATGGCACGCACGGCGTCCTCAGCGGGCCGCCCTGGGTGATCGGAGACCGCGTCATCGTCGGCTCGCTGGTCAGCGTGCCCGGCGAGCGCGGCGTGCTGCTCGGACTCGATAGCCGCACCGGCCATGAGATGTGGCGGATAGATCTGGCCGGGGGGCCGGCCGGTCACTGGGACGCGCGCAGCACCTGGGGACAAGGCAGCGGGCCCGCCAGCGGCGCGAGTGCCTGGATGCCCGGTGCCTACGATTCTTCCAATCGCCAGCTGTACTGGGGCACCGGCAGCCCGATGCCCTTGTTCGACTGGGCTGGGTCCGACTGGAAGACGCATGGGCCTCATCCAGGCAACAATCTTTACACCGCTGGTCTGCTCGGGCTGGATCCCCAGACCGGCGCATTGCGTGCATGGCACCAGGAGCTGCCGCATGAGACCTGGGTCCAGGACAGTGCGGTCAGCGAGGTCCTGCTGATCTCGCGCGGCGGCAAGCAGTATGTCGTCCACCCGAATCGCAGCGGGCTGGTGTTCGTGTACGGTCCGGATCTCGCACTCCAGCGCGTATGGCAGGCTTCAAAGGGGCTCAACTTCGCGCAGGTGGTCGATCCAGTCACCGGCACGCTGAAGGGGCGTCTCGACTTCAACCACGAGGACCAGTCTGCGGTTTGTCCCGGCGTGGAAGGGGCCTTTCCCGGGATGCCCGGCGCCTACAGTCCCGTGACGGGACTCTGGTACAAGGTTTCGGCGGCGTGGTGCATGAACGTGCGGGTCGATTCGCCGTCCCCGTCCCTTGCCAGGACACGCCCTGCTGGCTCGGCGCCCGAAGCGGCTGACAAGGCGGGGGCAAGTATCAGCCCGGTCATCGCGGGCGAAAGCGGGGCATCGCCTGATGCCGGGAATTCGCTGCTGAGGAGTGCGCTGGGCGGCGTCGCAACGCCCATCCCGCCTGCGGGAGAGCCTGCGCATGGCAGGCTGGATGCGCGCAATCCTTTGACCGGCGCGAAAATCTGGGCACTCGAGTTTCCTGAACCGCCGATGGCGAGCCTGCTCGCCACAGGAGGTGGCCTGTTGTTTGTCGCCGACGGGCGCGGCACCCTGCAGGCGCTCGACGGCGGCACCGGCCGCCGGCTATGGAATTTCAAGGACAGCGACGGTCATGATGGCGGACTCATCAGCTATCAGGCGGGCGGCCATCAGTACGTCGCGGTCGTATCCGGCTGGGATGCCAACGCCCATCCGGCGCTGGGCCGGCTGTTCGGCCCTCCATACAACAACGATCACACGCCGCACGCGACCCTGCGCGCCTTTCGCCTGCCTTGAGTCAGCCTGATGTGGAAAGGCTGCACTCGCCGGTGAGGGTTCCATCGGGTGCGAAACTCCGCTCGATGCCGTGCCAGGCGCTGTCCGAGTCGAGCACGAGCACGCTCGAACAGCGCGTGCCGTAGTGCGCGTCGATGATCATGGTCGCCGACACCAGGCGTTCGCGGTCGCGCGGCAGGCCGGTATCGGGTAGTTCCGACTCGGGCCCGGGCCGCCGGTCTGAGAGTACCGCGAGCAACGCGGCCTGCGCCGCCGACACCGACAGCGCGGGCGTGCCCGCGATCTCGCGCAGCGCGGCGCTGCCACGCGCGACCTTGGGCCAGGGTGTGTCGAGCACATGGTTCGACAGTCCATAGCAGCCGGGATCGAGGCTGCGGACCTGCCCGTCCTTGCTCGCGAGATAGGCCAGCGTGTGGCGGTCGCCGACCAGCAGGTTGAAGTCGGCCCAACGCTGAATTTCCGCTGCGCGCGTGCGCAGATAGGCCAGGGGCGAGTCGCTGCCGGTCAGGTAGTCGCGCACCAGTGCTCCCCGGCTCTCGCCGCTGCGCGGCGGGCTGCGCAGGTCGCGGAAATTGGTGAGGGCAGCGAAGCGCCCGTCACGATGGCATGCCAGCCAGCTACCTCCGGCCACCAGATCGCGACCTCCGTAAATTTCTGGCGCATCCGGCCACCAGTGCGCCGCGGCGGAGGGGCGCGCGTGAAGTTCGTCCCGATTGGCAGCCAGTATCAGCGGAAATGCCGGGTTGACCTGCCAGGCACACAGGATCAGACACATGCCCGCAGCGTCAGTCGCCGCGCAGGAGTTCGTTGATGCTGGTCTTGGCGCGTGTCCTGGCGTCGACTTTCTTGACGATCACTGCACAGTACAGGCTGTGACTGCCATCCGCCGCGGGCAGATTGCCGGATACGAC
>CAIQGU010000233.1 GCA_903871435.1 uncultured Burkholderiales bacterium
AGTGATTCCAAGATGAAACCGGTCGATGGCGTCATTAACGCGAGTGATATCAAGGATGCCTTTTGCCATGGAATCGAAAGAAAATGCATGAACGCGAACGTGATCGCCGAGATGGTCAGCGTGCGAATTCCGAGGTGCACGAAAAGTGTTCCGGCCGCGCGGCGCATGCCGATCAAATCAATCTCCAGCCCGGCGAACAAGAAAAGCGATGAAATGCCGAGGATCGACAAGAGGGACAGCGTCCCATTGTTGTTGTTCGCGTCGAGCATCAAGGCAGCGGCCATCCCGAGTCCAAATGACGACAGGGGCGCCGGAACCTTGTAGCGCTGCAGCGCTCGAGGCAACACAAGCAACCCGAATATCAGACCGATATAGACAAGTTCCCGATTTACGTGAGGTATCTCCATTCTTCGAGTCCTAGCGCTCGCAAAACACATTGCCTACCGACCGACTTCGATGAAGAACACGAGTCCGGCGCTTCATCAAACGACATCGGCAGGTAAGCCGACTCTCCGGGGAATATTCGCATACCCTGCAACGCTGGCTTGCCATCACTGTTTTGGCTGCCATGGGTCGATGCACTGAACCGCTCTCGCGGTAGGGCTTCGTTGTTACTAACCTGAGCGCAAGGCCTGGCAGCGGCGCGGCCGCCTGGCGGACATCTAATACAGCGAGATCGGCACCACCGGGTGCGGGGGATAGTCCACCGGTCCCTGCTGCGGCTTGAACGAGTAGCGCAGGTAGAGCATGGCGCGCGTGGGCGCGTAGTACGACGAGCGATCGATGTCCAGCCAGCCGCCCATCGCCAGGTGGCTGCCAATGCGGTATTCCAGAATGGCGCGTAGGCTGCCGGCAACGCCGCCACCGCTGCCGACCACGTGGATGGGGTTGCCGGCCAGCGCCTGCAGGCCGCCATAGCCCGGGTAATACGGGGTGTCGCGCTCGTAGGTCCAGGACCGGGACGGTGTCGCCCGCACGTCGTAGGACAGCAGGCCGTAGCGCCCCTCCACCTCGACCGGCAGGCCCAGTGAGAGGTAACGCTGCGGGCTGTAGTAGCCGCCCTGGCCAAAGCTGTAAAAACTTTCGTTCGACGTGTAATGCCAGGCGCTCAACGCTGCGCCGGCGTTCAGGCGGAAATCCGGCCGGTGGATCCAGTCGCGGCCCAGGGCCGTGCGCAGTTTTACGTCGGAATTGCTGGCAACATTGCGGCCGGTCAGCAGGCCCACGCTGGCGCTTGCCGAACCGCCCCAGCGGCCGGGGAAATCCCGCGAGGCACGCAGATTGACCGCGGTCTCGGTAACCCCGCCCCAGGTTTCCCCTGTCACGGGATCCGCGGCACCGGCATAGGACAACAGGCTGCCGGTTAGCACGCGGCGGGCAATCTCCGCGGTGACATCGGTCGGGCCCCACTCGCGATTCTCCCGCCAGCTGCCCACGATATTGGGCACCTTGAAGCCGGCGCCGACAATTCCCAGGTCCCAGCGGCGGTTGTCCGAGCGCCAGCCGCCCGCCAGCGAAATCGCGCTGGCCTGTTCCGCAACAGGCCCCGGTAAGCCGCCGGGGGCCAGGGCGAGGACCTTGCCAAATGCGGCCGCCCCGGCCGCCGCAGCCGGCAGCGTGCCAGCATCCAGATGCACGGCATCGACCTGCGCGAACCAGTGGCCGTCGTAGTCCTTGGGCCAGACCGCCATCACCGGAACCTCGGTGCCGCGCAGCGTGGATATACCGGTATCGGCGTTACGAAAGAAGCCCAGCCAGCCGGTCTCGATCCGCGGCTGACGGCGCGCCTCGATAGCGTCGAGCTGCCGCCGGGCCTCTTCCTGCGCGGGACTGCGTGGCGAGCCGCCTTCCGGCTGCGCCAGCAGCGCAGCAACGCCAGGCACAAATTGCTGCGCAGCATTGGAAGGGTTTTGCTGCGGTCCAAGCTCCGCCGGATCCAGGGCCAGCAAGGGCACGCGGCCCGCCAGCGGGCCGGGCTGGTCGGTCTGCGCGGCCGGCTGCGCGCTGTCCTGGATCTGGCGCAGCAGCGCGATGGCGCGGCCATACTCATGGTCGCGCTGCGCCTGACGTGCCGCTTCCAGCAAGGTGGTGGCGTCCTGCGGATGCTGTGCCAGCAGTTGGGCGATCGCCGCGCGTGCCGCGGGGCGGTCGGCATCGAGCGCTTGCACGGCCGC
>CAIQGU010000234.1 GCA_903871435.1 uncultured Burkholderiales bacterium
CCCACCGCCGTGTGCCGCCCGGCGCGGATCAGGTCTTCGGCCACGTCGATCTCGTCCAGGGTGCGCTTGCACTGCTCGACAAAGACCGCCCCTTCCTCGGTAACCGCCAGGTGGCGGGTGGTCCGGTGCAGGAGCTTGGTGCCCAGGCGTTTTTCCAGCGCATCGACGCGCCGTCCCAGCATGGCCGGGGTGATGCCGATGCTGCGCGCGGCCTTGGCCAAGCTGCCGCTATCCACCGCACAGACAAAGGCCTCCATCTGCTTGAGTCGGTCCATGCAGTTCTCCGAGCTCCGAAAACACGGTAACGATACTAAAAGTATCGAGTCTAGTGACATTTTCGGGCATTCCGCTAACTCAATGTATCCTATACGATAGAAAAATATTCCCAGGAGAAGAACATGGCAAAGATGACGGCAGTCGACGCAGCGGTTCACGTGCTGCGCAAGGAAGGCGTGAACACCGCGTTCGGCGTACCGGGCGCGGCCATAAACCCGTTCTACGCCGCCCTGCGCCGCGTGGGCGGCATCAATCACCTGTTGGCGCGGCACGTCGAGGGCGCCTCGCACATGGCCGAGGGTTACACCCGCGCCGTGGCCGGCAATATCGGCGTGTGCATCGGCACCTCGGGCCCCGCGGGCACCGACATGATCACCGGCCTGTACTCGGCCGCCGCGGATTCCATTCCTATTTTGTGCATCACCGGCCAGGCCCCGCGCGCCCGCCTGCACAAGGAAGACTTCCAGGCGGTCGACATCGCCACCATCGCCAAGCCGCTGTGCAAGATGGCCATCACCGTGATGGAGCCGGCGCAGGTACCGCGCGCCTTCCAGCAGGCATTCCACCTGATGCGCTCCGGCCGGCCCGGCCCCGTGCTGCTGGACCTGCCCATCGACGTACAGATGGCCGAGATCGAGTTCGACCCGGACACCTACGAGCCGCTGCCGGTGTACAAGCCCGCCGCCTCGCAGCCGCAGGTAGAAAAGGCGCTGGCCATGCTGCTGGCGGCCGAGCGGCCCCTCATCGTGGCGGGCGGCGGCATCATCAACGCCGACGCCTCCGCCTTGCTGGTGGAGTTTGCGCAGATCACCGGCGTGCCCGTCATCCCCACCCTCATGGGCTGGGGCGCCATTCCCGATGACCACCCGCTGATGGCCGGCATGGTGGGCCTGCAGACCTCGCATCGCTACGGCAATGCCACCATGCTTGCTTCGGATTTCGTGTTGGGTATCGGCAACCGCTGGGCCAATCGCCATACCGGCGGTCTGGACGTCTACACCAAGGGCCGCAAGTTCGTGCACGTGGACATCGAGCCCACGCAGATCGGGCGCGTGTTCTCGCCCGACTACGGCATCGTCTCGGACGCCAAGGCCGCGCTGGAACTCTTCGTCAAGGTGGCGCGCGCCTGGAAGGTCCAGGGTCGCCTGAAGGATTTCCGCAGCTGGGCCGCGGAGTGCCTGGACCGCAAGAATTCGGTGGACGGCCAGCGCAAGACCAATTTCGACAACGTGCCCCTCAAGCCCCAGCGCGTTTACCAGGGCATGAACCTTGCCTTCGGCAAGGACACCTGCTACGTCAGCACCATCGGCCTGTCGCAGATTGCCGGCGCGCAGTTCCTGCATGTGTTCAAGCCACGCCACTGGATCAATTGCGGCCAGGCTGGCCCACTGGGCTGGACCATCCCCGCGGCGCTGGGCGTACGCGCAGCCGACCCCAAGCGCAAGATCGTCGCGCTGTCGGGCGATTATGACTTCCAGTTCATGATCGAGGAACTGGCCGTGGGCGCGCAGTTCAAGCTGCCGTATATCCACGTGCTGGTGAACAATTCGTACCTGGGCCTGATCCGCCAGGCGCAGCGCAACTTCACCATGGACTACGGCGTGCAGCTCTCGTTCGAGAACATCAACGCGCCGGAGCTCAACGACTACGGTGTCGACCACGTCAAGGTGGTCGAGGGCCTGGGCTGCAAGGCGATCCGCGTGCGCAGCCCGGATGAAATGCAGGCGGCTTTCGACAAGGCGGAATTGCTGATGGCCGAGTTCAAGGTACCGGTGGTGATCGAGTTCATACTCGAGCGCGTCACCAATATTGCGATGGGTGCCGAGATCGACAACATCAACGAATTCG
>CAIQGU010000235.1 GCA_903871435.1 uncultured Burkholderiales bacterium
GAAAAGGACATCGCCACCCTGGACAACATCACCATTTACACCTTCCTCGACCCCATACTCTCCCGCGACCAGAACGCCCCCGAAGACTCCTACCCGAAATCTCGCGCCATCTGGTGCGCGGCGGATCGCACGGCGGCGTGGTCGCAGGTCATGCTGGAGGGCCGTCACCTGGCTGCCGCCCCCGACGGCTGCAAGCACCCCCTCGACGAAATTCTCGCGCTGGGGCAAAAGCTGCACGTCACGGGGACGCCAACGCTGGTGTTTACCGACGGGCGCCGCGCGCCCGGTGCCATCCCCCTGGTAGAGGTTGAAAAGCGCATTGCGGCTGCTGGCCCCTATACGGTGCCGGCATCGGGGGCGGCCGCCCCAGCGCCGAGCCCGGCAGTTGCACCGGCACCCGCACCCGCACCGGCCAAGTAGCCGTCCCGCTCCCGACGGCTTCCTGCCGCACTGGCCATATAGCGGCTGAGCTGCCGGCTCGGCGCCGCCGCCTACAGCAGAGTTTCCGGCGCAACGCCGTGCGGCACCAGCAGCCGCACGGACCCCGGTGCGTGCTGATGCCCGGCGATCTCGCCGGCATCGGGCCCCAAACCCCAGAACCAGTCCACGCGCAACGGGCCGCGTATTGCGCCACCGGTATCTTGCGCCAGCGCCAGGCGGCGGAGCGCGGCATCGCTGAGCGGCGCTCGCGTATCGATCAGCAAAGGCGCGCCCAGCGGAATGAAACGCGGGTCGACCGCCACCGAAATGCCCGGAGTCAGGGCAACGCCCAGAGATCCGACCGGACCCGCAAGGGGATCACCGACCGGAACTTCGCGAAAGAAGACCACCCGCGGGTTTTGTTCGAGCATCTCGCGCACGCGCTGCGGATGGTTTTGCGCCCACGACCGTATGGCCTGCTGCGAGACCTGCGCTGCGGGTAGCTCGCCCTGGTCGGCAAGCCAGCGGCCTATCGAGCGGTATTCCAGACCGTTGCTGGCCGCGTAGGCCACGCGCACCCAGCTGCCGTCGGTGAGGCGCAGGCGACCCGATCCCTGCACTTCGAGGAAGAAGGCCTCCACCGGATCGCGCACCCACAGCAGTTCCTGCCCGCGCAACTGTCCCGACACGGCCAGTTCACGCCGTGACGCGGTGACGCTGGTGGCGGGCGCCCGGTAGATAGGCACCACATAAGGTCCCGCGCGCTCCCGGCTGGCATCGAGGACCGGCTCGTAGTAGCCCGTCATGAGGCCGGTGTCGCTGGCTAAGGGCAAAGATCCCGCACCAGCTGCTGGCGTGGAGGCGACATCCCTTGCGAGGACGCGATAGCAATCCATGTTGCGGGCGAAGAAGGCCCGCACCTGCTCGCCGCGGCTGGGAGCGAGGAAGATCGATTCCGTGCAGACCGCATCCCAGGCCAGATGATGGGGATGGTGATCGGTGCTCAGAGCGCGGCACGATGCCAGCCAGGCCGGCCATGCTGCCAGCCAGTCGGCTTCGGCGATGGCCATGGCCGGTGCCCCGGTTTCAAGCGAGTAGCTCACCATTCGGCGGGTCTCGGATTGCCCGGCGGGCGGTGCAAGGGGGCGTCCCGGCGCAGGTGTGACGGTAGCCGTTACAGGGGCGGGTCCGTTTGCGGGCGCGGGCGCAGTGACCGGTGCGGGTACAGACGCCGGCGCGGACGCCGGTGCAGGCACAGGTGCGGGTACCAGCGGACCACTGATCGCGCTGGGCAAACGGGCGGATGGCGCGCTGGGGGGCGCGCTTGCCGGTGGTGCAGCATCGGGCGGTGCCAGTGATACCGATGCACAGGCGGCCAACAGCGAGGCGACCACCATTGCTAGCGGCGCGCCGATCTGCCGCGCGCGCGCGACCCGCCCCGGCGCCGCCCCGGCTGCCACGGCACACGCCTGCATCAATGCAATACGCGTGGTACGGTGAGGACGAACTCCGCTATGTTCACATCGAATGTCACGCCGTCGGCCGCCACGCACTGGTAGCTCCCGCGCATGGTGCCGTAGGGGGTGCTCAGGGGACAGCCGCTGGTGTACTCGAAGAACTGTCCCGGAGCCAGATGCGGCTGTTCGCCTACAACCCCGGCCCCGCGAACTTCTTCCACCTTGCCATTGCCGTCGGTGATGATCCAGTGCCGCGAGAGCAGTTGCGCCGCCACGCTACCGGTGTTCTCAACGCGTATGGTGTAGGCAAACAGATACAGATCGGCCGCGGGGTCGGACTGTTCCGCGACGAAGCGCACGCGGACCTGCACGGAAAAATCGTATGGATTCATGGACGCTTACTCATGATTGCTTCATCCCTGGCGCTTGCGGTGATCGGGGTGCTGGCGCGGCGCAACTGTCATCCCAGCCGTGCGGCCGCGGCCCGAAAACAGCCAGTGGGGCAGGGCCAAGCCGTTGGAAACGCCGCCATTTGACGGTCCGTTGGGTTTTTCTTTGCGGCATGGCCCGGTGCGCCTAAAATGGCCGGTCCATAAACAAGCCGCGTCTTTCCCGGGCAGACATCCATGAATTCTAGCGCCAGCAAGGGTTTCCGCATTGCGCCGTCCATCCTCTCGGCGGATTTCTCGCGCCTGGGCGAGGAGGTCCGTTCGGTCATAGCGGCCGGCGCCGACTGGATCCACTTCGATGTCATGGACAATCATTACGTCCCTAATCTGACCATCGGTCCCCTGGTTTGCGAGGCCATC
>CAIQGU010000236.1 GCA_903871435.1 uncultured Burkholderiales bacterium
AACGGCGGGAAATGCGGGTTTATTGCCGACTATTTACGGCAAATTGCACGGGAAAATTGCTCTTGCTGAACCGACCTTGGGGTGCGCGGCTGAGTGGCGACCGTCTAAATTCTGAACTCGTGAGCAAGCGACGTAACCGTCCCCTGGAAATAAGGCTTGCGTCCGTGCGGGCCTATCCACGCGGCTTCGCCGCGCATCGGCACGGTCATGCCGTTGCACACCTCGTAGTTGGACAGGCGGCATTCCCAGGGCATCATGACCATCCGCGATCCCACCATGCAGCCGCGCGCCTGGGCGCGCACCGTGCTGATAAGTCCCGTGTCGTCGAATCCGAACAACAGGGTCACGGCAAGCGGGCCATCGTCGATCGTTGCATTTGCCGAGTGCGCGTCGACGGCTTCCCACTGGACCCCCTGGCTGGGCAGCAGCGCCGTCGGGTACCAGGCCGCTTCGGCGGCGAATCGCATGAATTCGCCGCGGGCAATCTCGCCCGTGCCCTGCACTTTGGCAACGGTAAACAATCCCCATACTGAAGCACGCAACCGTCCGCTTCCCTGGATGTAGCTGTCGATCACGCGCATCACCACGCACGGTGCCATCGATATGCGGGCGTCCCACAAAAATCCCGGCCGGGCGGTTTCGACGCGTTGCCGCGAGGTGAAGCGCCGCGATGTGAAAGGCCGGGGGGTCTTCGTGGTGGCTGCCATGTCGAAGGTGCCGACCATTTCAATCGCGGCGGTGGCGACGAGGGCCTGACCTTCCTTGAGCACCAAGGTGAAATAGCGCTGGACCGGTGCCGGCAGGCCCGGCAGTTCCGTCGATGGGCAATATGCCCGCAAGGTCATGCCGCGTTTCACAACGGTTCGCGCTGCGTCCAGGCTACGGTTCAATGCTTCGACCTGGGCGGCCCACCGGCGCGCCCCATGAGCCGAGAAACCAATCGCCGCCAGCGTAATCGCGCACAGAACCGGTACGAGCCAGGGCAAGCCCGTCATCAGCGAAGGGCCCATGGCGGCATCGTCACCTCAGACCAAAACCGCCGGAACGGACCGGCGCAGGGAAGACGGCATTGCCGATCCACGGCCAAATCGCACGACCAGATCAGGACGCTGGCCGGCCAAGCCGAAGGCCGAGGCAAACTGTGGCCGGACCTCGGACACTTCCACCGGCTGGTTCACGAGTGCATTGCGGATGCCCAGTGCCGTGGCCTGGAGCGCAAAGCGTTCGTAGCAACGACCTACGTCGACCCAGTGCGCCTTGTCGGCCGATTGGCCGACGAACAGCGCGATACCGGCAGAACTGCGAATCTGGCGCACATACTTGTCGTTTTCGCCCTTGGGCCGGTAGAGCACGCCGAAGGCAAGTTCGCCCAGCCAGGTGGGAATATTGGGATTTCCCGTCGTTGCGCTGTAAAGACCGTCGCGTGTTCGCACCGCCTGCGCGCCATTGAAGCGAATCCAGCTCTTGAGCTCGCTCACGAATGCCGGATCCGCCATCTGGACCGTATTGGCCTGCACGACGTAATCCAGCATTTGTTCCAGCGCGCCGCGTTCGGTCAGCAGCAGCATGCGCACTTCGTTTGAGGAACCGGCGCGCTCCAGCAGTCCGAGTTCCTGTTGGCTGAGCGGCTGGGAATCGTAGTCGCCGCGGGTGCACTGGCGCGCGGCAATTGCATTGAACAAGGGCGATACGACTGC
>CAIQGU010000237.1 GCA_903871435.1 uncultured Burkholderiales bacterium
GCCTGATCTATTGCCTGATGATGGTGGTGGGCGCCAAGCTGTCATGGGACGGATTGCATTGACCGACCGTCACCTTCTGCCCACGCCGCATGTTCAGAGCAGCACGCGCTCCACGCCGCCCGCGTTGGCGCGCGCCACGAAATCGGCCATCCAGTTCTCGCCCAGCAGGCGCCGCGCCAGTTCGACGACGATGTAGTCGGGTTCGAGGCTCACGTCGTCCTTGTAGCGTTGCAGGCCCTGCAGGCAGGCCGGACAGGAGGTGAGCACCTTGAGGCGGCCGGCAAAACCGTCGGCCGTAAGGCGGGCCACGTCGGAACCCAGTTCCTCCTCCTTGCGAAAGCGTACCTGGGTGGCGATATCCGGGCGCGAGGCGGCCAGCGTGCCGGCCTCGCCGCAGCAGCGATCCGTCTTGTTGATGCGCGTGCCGTCTTCCAGCTGGAGCAGGCTGTTCACGGTCTTGAGCGGGTCCTGCTGCTTCATGGGGCTGTGGCAGGGGTCGTGGTAGACGTAGCGCATTCCCTCGATGCCCTGAAGCTGGACGCCCTTTTCCAGCAGGTACTCGTGGATGTCGATGATGCGGCTGCCGGGGAAGATGGCGCCAAAATCGTAGCCCTGCAGCTGGTCGTAGCAGGTACCGCAGCTCACCACCACCGTCTTGATGTCCAGGTAGTTGAGCGTGTTGGCAACGCGATGGAAGAGCACCCGGTTATCGGTGATGATTTTTTCGGACTTATCCAGCTGCCCGCTGCCGCGCTGCGGATAACCACAACACAGGTAACCCGGCGGCATGACGGTTTGCACGTCGCAGTACCAGAGCATCGCCTGCGTGGCCAGGCCAACCTGGGAGAACAGCCGTTCGGAGCCACAGCCGGGGAAATAGAAGACCGCCTCGGCGTCTGCGCGCGTGCGTTGCGGATCGCGCAGGATGGGCACCATGCGCATGTCCTCGATGCCCAGCAGGCTGCGGGCCGTGCGGTTGGGCAGGCCGCCGGGCAGGCGCTTGTTGATGAAATGAATCACCTGGGTGGCTGCAGGACCCTTGCCCGTGGTGGCCGGTGGATGGCGCGTCTGGCGCCGGGCCGCCAATGCGAGAAAACGGTGCCCCAGGCGCTGCAGCGCATAGCCGCCCTGGATGAAGGTGGTGCGCAGGAACTTGATGGTGCCGGGGCGCGTGGTGTTCAGGAACAGCATGGCGGCGCGCGTGCCGGGGTTGAAGCGCGCCTTGCCCGAACGGCGGACGAGATCGCGCATCACCATGGAAACATCGCCGAAGTCGATGTCCACCGGGCAGGGCGCGGCGCACTTGTGGCATAGCGTGCAGTGGTCGCTGATGTCGCTGAAGGCATCCCAGTGGCGCTGCGAGACACCGCGACGGGTCTGCTGCTCGTAGAGGAAGGCCTCGACGAGCAGGGATGTGGCCAGGATCTTGTTGCGGGGCGAATACGGCAGGTTGGCCCGCGGCACGTGGGTGGCGCAGACGGGCTTGCATTTGCCGCAGCGCAGGCAGTTCTTGATGGCGTCGGACACGCTGTTGAGGTCGCTGTGCTGCAGGATCAGCGATTCGTGCCCCAGCAGGTTGAAGCTAGGCGTATAGGCGCGGGTGAGGTCGGCGCCCGGCATCAGCTTGCCGCGGTTGAAATGGCCCTCGGGATCGACCCGGTTCTTGAAGGCGCGAAACGCCTGCAGCTCGCTCTCCTGCAGGTATTCGAGCTTGGTGATGCCGATGCCGTGTTCGCCGGAAATGACGCCGCCCAGCTGACGCGCCACGCCCATGATGCGCGCCACCGCTGCGTTGGCCGCACGCAGCATTTCGTAGTCGTCGGAGTTGACGGGTAGGTTGGTATGCACATTGCCGTCACCGGCATGCATGTGCAGCGCGACGAACACGCGGCCCTTGAGCACCCGCGCGTGGATGGCATCGCACTGGGCGAGCACCGGAACGAAAGCGGCGCCGCCAAAGATCTGCGCCAGCGGAGCGCGCACCTCGGTCTTCCAGGAGACGCGCACCTCCCCCTCCTGGATTTGCCGGTAGTCGTCCTGGGCGAGCAGGCGGGTCCAGCGCTGCCGCGCCTGGGACAGCAAGTCGAAGGCGCGGACCATTCGATCGCCCAGCCGCTCCTCGCGGCCGGCGGCGCGCTCGTCGGGATCTTCGCTGCGGCCCAGTTCGAAATCGGAGCGCAGGAAATGCTCCAGCGCGTCGAGCAGCTTGAGCTTGTTGCCGATGGAGAGCTCGATATTGATGCGTTCGATCGCATCGGTGTACTCGCCCATGCGCTCCAGCGGTATGACGACGTCTTCGTTGATCTTGAAGGCATTGGTGTGGCGCGCAATGGCCGCGGTGCGCGAGCGATCGGCCCAGAAAGCCTTGCGGGCCTCGGCGCTGGCGGCGATGAACCCCTCGCCGCCGCGGGCGTTGGCGCGGCGCACGACTTCGGCGGCCGCGCGCGCGACCGCGCCCTCGTCATCGCCGACGATGTCACCGAGCAGGATCATGCGTGGCAGGCCGCCGCGCGGCGAGCGCGTGGAATAGCCTACTGCCTTGAGGTAGCGGGCATCCAGGTGCTCCAGGCCGGCCAGCACGGCCCCGCCGGGAGCGCCATCGAGGAACGACTTGATCTCGACGATGCTGGGGATGGCGTCGTGCACCGGACCGAAGAACTCCAGGCAGACGCTGCGGATGTTGGCCGGCATGCGGTGGACGATCCAGCGGGCGCTGGTGATGAGCCCGTCGCAGCCTTCCTTCTGCACGCCGGGCAAGCCGCCCAGGAATTTGTCGGTGACATCCTTGCCCAGGCCGATCTTGCGAAATCCCGCACCGGCGATTTCCAGGCGCTCGCGCCGCAGCTCGCGGGCGGTTTCGGGCGGCCGGTTGCCATCTTTCCAGACCAGTTCAAAGCGGGCGACGTCAACTTCGTGGATCTTGCCGCAGTTGTGGTCGAGCCGCGTGACCTCAAGCCAGTTGCCCTGCGGGTCAACCATGCGCCACCACGCCAGGTTGTCGACGGCGGTTCCCCACAGGACTGCCTTCTTGCCACCGGCATTCATCGCGATGTTGCCGCCGATGCACGAGGCGTCGGCCGACGTTGGGTCGACGGCAAACACGAAGCCCGCGTGCTCGGCCGCGTCGGCGACGCGGCGCGTGACCACACCCGCCTCGGAAAATACGGTGGGCGTCTCCCGGTCGAGGCCGGGCAGCAGCAGCATCTCCACGGCGCCGCAGCGGGACAGCTTTTCCGTATTGATGACCGCGGCGCGCGTGGTCAGCGGAATGGCGCCGCCGGTGTAGCCGGTGCCGCCGCCGCGCGGGATGATGGTGAGCCCCAGCTCGATGCAGTCGCGTACCAGGCGCGGAATTTCGTCTTCACGGTCGGGGTTGAGCACCACGAAGGGATATTCAACGCGCCAGTCGGTCGCGTCGGTTACGTGGGAGACCCGGGCAAAGGCATCGAAGCACACGTTGTCGGCGCGCGTATGACGCGCCAGCAGGCGGCGGGCGCGGCGGCGCAGTTCGAAGGTTTCCTCGAACGCGGCCTCGAAGGCGCGTACGGCATCACGGGCGGCCTCGAGGAGCGCGCCCACCTTCCGGTCACGTTCGCGGTCGGCGGGTTCGCGGCGCACCTCGATCTCGCGCAGCCGGTGCCAAAGGGCCGTCATGAGCGCAGCGCGGCGGCGCGTGTTTTCCAGCAGGTCGTCCTGCAGATACGGGTTGCGCTGTACCACCCAGATGTCGCCCAGCACCTCGTAGAGCATGCGGGCGCTTCGGCCGGTACGCCGCTCGGACCGCAGGGCATCGAGCGTTTCCCACGACGCGGCACCCAGCAGGCGGATGACAACCTCGCGGTCGGCGAGGGAGGTGTAGTTGTAGGGAATCTCGCGCAAACGCGGCAGCGGTTCGAGCCCCGCATCGCTGCGGGCCAGAGCTTGGGGGTCCAACGGGGCATTCATGCGCGGTAGCGGCCTTGCGATGGGAAGTCGGGGTCACCCGGCAAAAGAGCGACAGTACGAGTGTATCCGCTGCTCCCGGCAACTTCCTTGTGCGGAGCGTGGCTATATGCTCATGCGGGGAACAGATGATGGCCATGGCAGCGGCACGGCGTTCCCGGTAAGCTCCGGCGCCCTTGGACCTTCCGGAACCGCTTCGAACTCTGCGTTTGGTCCCGCGCGGCCGCCTCTGCAGGAGTCAGGAACATGAACGCTCACCGCTGGATTCTGCCCATGACCGCAGGCTGGCCCCTGCTGGCGTCATCGCTTGGGTCGCGGCCGGCTTCCCGGCTGCCGTCACCGCTGGTTCTCGTGTTCTCGCTCATGGTAGCGCTGATGGCGCAGACCGCATGGGCGGCCGAACCGGCGGCGCACCACGCCCGGCCGGCGGGCATCGCCTGGTTTGATGGCGATATCGACGCGGCACTGGCAGCGGCCGGCACCCAGAAGAAGCCGGTATTCCTTTACTGGGGCGCCGTCTGGTGCCCGCCTTGCCAGGAGCTCAAGGCGACGATATTCAAGCGCCGGGATTTTCTCGATCGC
>CAIQGU010000238.1 GCA_903871435.1 uncultured Burkholderiales bacterium
GGTGAAGGGATTGTCCAGCGCGGCGATCGGCGAGGCCTTGCACCTTTCGCCCAAGACGGTCGATACCTATCGCAGCCGCATCATGGCCAAGGTGGGCGTGGGTGACGTGACCGCGCTCGTGCGCTTTGCGATCCGCACGGGTCTTATCGACGCAGACGGCAACTGAAGAGGCGTTTGCGGCCGCCCGGCCTGCGCGCGGGCATGGATGCGCGCGCGGGGTAAGGCCGTACGGTGGCCGTCAAGAATCCCCTACAGACCCTGCTGCGTCTCGGGGATAAATTGTTCGGATTGCGGATCCCTATCACCGGGCCGCCGGCAGCGGCCGGCGCGGGCGGATAGCCGCTTCAGCCAGGGTTGAAGCCCAGCCGGCCTACAGGAACATGAACGCTCCCATAATGGTGTTATTGGTGTCGCTGGACGCGCCTTTCCGCAAGGCGCTGCTTCGCGAGTGTCTCGCGGTGGCGGGCGATGCCACTTGCGTCGAAAGCGACGATGGGATGGGGGCCATGCTGGCACCGGCGCTCGACAGCATGGATCTGGTGCTTCTCGATGGCGCGCTGGTGAAGCGCCATGGCCCCGCCTGGCTGACCAACTGGCGGCGCATGGTGCCACGCGGCGTCGTGCTTGTACTCGATGCACAAGGCGAGCAGAATTTCGTGCGGGCGCGCCAGGCGGTGCGCCACGCCGTCGAGCGGGGAGCGCGCGCGGGCAGTTGACCGTGAAATACCCGGGATTCTTTGTGGAGGTGCCGTGTGCAGACCCGCCAATTGCCCGGTGGAGTGACTATCCCCGTCCTGGGCCTGGGTACCTGGCGCATGGGCGAGAGCGCGCGGCAGCGCACGACTGAGGTCGCGGCGCTGCGCGCGGCCATCGCCATGGGTTACCGGCTGTTCGACACGGCGGAGATGTACGGCGAGGGCGGAGCCGAGACTGCGCTGGGCGAGGCGCTGGCCGCCGCGCTGCGCGCCGGCGATGTGCGGCGCGAGGACGTCTTTGTCGTCAGCAAGGTCTATCCCCACAATGCCAGCCGCAAGGGCACGGTGGCTGCGCTCGACCGCAGCCGAGCCCGCCTCCAGCTCGACCGCATCGACCTTTACCTGCTGCACTGGCGTGGCCAGTATCCCTTGCGCGATACCTGCGAGGCCATGCACGCGTTGCAGGAGGCGGGCCGCATCGGGCTGTGGGGCGTGAGCAACTTCGACACCGACGATCTCGTCGAGCTGCAATTCGTGCAGGAGGACCTCGGCCTGACGGGCGGCCGCCTGGGCTGCGCTACCAATCAGGTGTACTACTCGCTCACGACCCGTGGCCCGGAATTTGACCTGCTGCCCTGGCAACGCGCACGGGCGATCCCTCTCATGGCCTACAGCCCCATCGATCAGGGGGCGCTCGCGTCCCAACCCGCGCTGCTCGCGCTGGCCCAAGCCCGCGGCGTGACAGCGGCGCAGATGGCCCTGGCCTGGGTGCTGGCGCAGGACGGCGTTGTGGCCATTCCCAAGGCAGTGCGCGAAACCCACCTGCGAGAAAATCTCGCTGCCATGCAACTGGTCCTGACCGCGGAAGAAATGGCAGCCCTGCAGCGCAGTTTCCCACCGCCGCGGCGCAAGACCTCATTGGCAATGCTGTAGGGTTTTTCTTGCGCTTGCCGGAACGGTATTGAGCGCGCCGCCGAAGTCGCCGAAAGCCAGTGGCGGCTCAACGCCAGCGGTTCAAATAGGTACGACTGCGGCGATCAGCTCTTGCGCGATCGTCCGCCACGAACGCTGCAGAGCCGCCTGGCGCACCAGGCGGCGATCCAATTGCAGGGCCCCGATGCATGCCTGCCGCAGGTCGGTGTGCAGCACGCCGCTGACGCCGGGCGTCACGACGTGCAGGGGGCCCGCCTCCGGGTACGCGGCAACCGGACAGCCGCAGGCCATGGCCTCGAGCATCACCAGCCCGAACGTGTCCGTGCGGCTGGGAAAGACAAAGACGTCAGCGGCGTCGTAGTAGCTGGCCAATTGCTCGTGCCGCTTGCGGCCCAGCCACACGGCGCCGGGATAACGCGCCTGCAGGCGCGGCCTGTCAGGGCCGTCACCGATAACGACCCGTGTGCCAGGCAGGTCCTGCGACAGGAAAGCCTCCAGGTTCTTTTCCGGCGCCACGCGGCCAACGTACAGCATGATGGGCCGGGGCAGGCCGGCCAGTTGGTCGCGCGCACCCGGGCGGAACAACTCGCCGTCCACGCCCCGCCCCCAGAGGCGCGTGCGCACGAAGCCGGCCGCGCCCAATTCGCCGCGCAGCGCGTCCGTCGGCACGAGCACCGCATGGGAGTCCCGGTGAAAGTGCCGCAGGAC
This sequence comes from uncultured Burkholderiales bacterium, assembly GCA_903871435.1. Taxonomy (GTDB): domain Bacteria; phylum Pseudomonadota; class Gammaproteobacteria; order Burkholderiales; family Burkholderiaceae_F; genus GJ-E10. Next base: position 2,337 of record CAIQGU010000238.1, read on the forward strand.
GGCGGTCGTCAGGGCCGCGGGTATGCCAAAGCGCTTGCGCAGATAGTCGGGAAAGCGCGTGTGATAGGAGGTCGTGAATCCCCAGCGGCGGCGCCGGGCCAGCGCGCGCGCCGCCCAACCCAGCGGCCCCTCGGTGGCGATGTGCAGGCCGGCCGGCACCAGGTCGCCAAGGCTGCGTTCCAGGTGACGCACGGGTTCGGTGGAGAGCAGCACATCGGGTTCGCCCGGAGCGGCGACGCCGCGCGAACCGCCGGGATGGATTACCAGCAGTTCGTGGCCCAGGGCCGCCAGTTCGCGCCGCATATACGTCCACGTCTGCACCACCCCATTGACCTGCGGGTGCCAGGCATCCGTAACGAGGACGATGGGTCGTTTTGACCCGGCCGGGCGTACGTTGGAGGCGGATGTCGTGGATGACATGTAGCCATTGTGCAGGGCAGCGATTACACCCGTACTACCGGCACGCATAAATTACCGGCCAAAACCGGTCCGTTCTGGCCTCGTCCTTGCCCCGTTCTGGTCCGATCCGGGCCTGCCATGCCCCGATGAACCTGCAGAAATTGCATTGGCATAGAACCAGCGATTATTTCCCTTCCTGCCGTAAATTGCTCAAAATGGGCAGTTGGCCCATTTGGGCCCCAGCGGTGAACGGAGCGCACGATAAAAGCCAACAATATCCTCGAAACCATCGGCAACACGCCGCATCTACGCCTGAACCGCCTGTTCGATCCCCGGGTGGAAGTCTGGGCCAAGCTGGAGCGCGCCAATCCGGGCGGCAGCATCAAGGATCGCATCGCGGTTGCCATGATCGAAGACGCAGAAGCGCGCGGGCTTCTCGGTCCGGGCTCGGTGATCATTGAGCCCACCTCTGGCAACACGGGTATCGGTCTCGCGCTGGTTGCCGCGGTCAAGGGTTACCGCGTGGTGCTGACCATGCCCGAATCCATGTCGCTGGAGCGGCGCCGCTATCTCAAGGCGCTCGGCGCCGAATTGGTGCTGACGCCCCGCGAACAGGGAATGGGCGGCGCCATCGAACGCGCCAAGTTGCTTGCCGCCGAGACCCCCAAGAGCTGGATTCCGCAGCAGTTCGAGAATCCGGCCAACATCGAGGTGCACAAGCGCACCACGGCCAAGGAGATCCTCGCGGATTTTCCGGAGGGCCTGGATTACCTTATCACCGGGGTGGGCACGGGCGGGCACATCACGGGCGTTGCCGCCGTGCTCAAGGAACATTTTCCCAAGCTGCAGGTGTATGCGGTTGAGCCCGCCGCGTCCCCGGTGATCTCCGGAGGCCAGAAGGGCCCGCACCCCATCCAGGGCATAGGGCCGGGTTTCGTTCCGAAGAATCTCGACACCTCGCTGCTCGATGGCGTCATCACCGTGGGCGCGCCGGAGGCCTTTCGTTATGCGGTGCGCGCCGCGCGCGAGGAAGGCCTGTTTGTGGGAATCTCCACCGGCGCATCGCTGGCCGCCGTCGCCAAGAAACTGCCGCAGATGCCTGACCGGGCCCGTGTTCTGACCTTCACCTACGATACCGGCGAGCGCTACCTGTCGGTGGACGGGCTTTTCGAAGCGTGATGGCCGCGGCTGCCGGCCTTTAGGGCTGCGTCGGCCAGTCCGGCATCAACGTCGGGGTAGCGCAGCCGCAGGCGCAGTTCACGCTTCAGGCGCCGGTTGCGAATGCGCCGCGATTCATTGAGAAACGCCATGCGCTGCGGTCCCGCGGCGAGGCGCATTTCCTCCCAGGGCGCACGCGGCGGGCGCGCCAGGCCCGCGTGGTCGGCCACCCGGTCCAGATACGGTCCCAACCGCAGTTCGGTGTCGTCCACGGCGTTGTAAACCCGCGCCGGCGCTCCGCGCAGTAGCGCTGCGATGCAGGCGCGCGCCAGATCCTCGGCGTGTATGTGATTCGTGTAGACATCCTCGGCAGGCAAGGGAACCGGGATCGCTGTGCGCAGACGATCAAGGGGCAGGCGATCGGCCGCGTAGATCCCCGGCGCACGGACGACCCTGGCATGCCAAAGGCAGGCGCGCAGGATGTTTTCGGCGTCGAGGCGGCGAGCGGATCGATCATTGGCAGGCGCAGGCGTCGTGGTCTCGTCGGTCCATGCGCCCTTGCGATCGCCATAGACGCCATCGTGAAATTCCGAGACATCAACCTGCCAGAAGGGATCGGGGAGATCATCCTGCAGCTGCCTCAGGTAGCCGTTGGCTCGTCCGCCCCTGCATGTGTTGCCCGTGCGCCTCTCACCCCCTCCCTCACCCATATCTTGTACCCCTCCCCCCCACTCTCCGACCCCCCCCGCCCCCACCCCAACACACACACCTGACCTCCCCCCTCGCATCACACACACCTCACACACC
>CAIQGU010000239.1 GCA_903871435.1 uncultured Burkholderiales bacterium
CGTTGGATGCGCAAGTCGCGCGAAGCTCGAACGGCTGTGCCGCTATGTGAGCCGGCCGCCGGTGGCCAGCGAGCGCCTGGCGCTGACGGCATCGGGGCAGGTGCGCTACACGCTCAAGACGCCGTATCGGGATGGCACCACGCACATTGTGCTGGAACCGCTGGATCTGATGGCGCGCCTCGCTGCGCTGGTGCCGACGCCGCGGATGCACTTGACGAGGTATCACGGCATGTTTGCGCCGCACAGTCAGTACCGGGCGGCGGTGACGCCGGCGCAGCGGGGCCGGGGTGCGGCGACGCCGCCGGTGTCTGGCGCGGATCCGACCCTGCCATCGACACCGCGGCATGTGGCGATGAGCTGGGCAAGACGGCTGAAGCGAGTGTTCGGTGTCGAGATCGAGAGCTGTACCCGCTGCGGTGGCCAGCTGAAGATCATCGCCAGCATCGAGGAGCCGCAGCTCATTGCAACGATACTGTCGCATCTGGAGCGCGCGGCGCCGGAGCAGTCCCAGAGCGAGCTGCCGCTGGTGGCGCGCGGGCCGCCGCTGCAGCCCAGCCTGCTGTGAACGCAAGGATGAGCTCCGATTTCATAGACCGGTTAGCGAGCCGGTAGGGGCCCGCTTGTCCTAAACTGCAGCGAAGGCCGGCGTGGGCGCCATGCGGGCGGCGCGGCGGCCCGGCAACGGCGGACGACTCTGCGCAGAAGCCTACTGGCGCCCCGAATAGCCCAAGCAAGCCACGCGGCCCCTGTGTCTTGGGCTCAACATAGGGCCGGTTAGTGTGAATCGGTGATGGGCAGGCTTGTTCACACTGGTGGTTTGAAATTCCTATCCGCCAGGACAGCTATGACCCGGCCACGGGCAATCTCACGGTTCCGGCCGTCACTTATCACGGGAACACCTACTACAACGTCGTGGTGAGTGTCGAACGCCTGATCTCGATCGGCAGCGTCAGCGGCGCGGACCTCTACAGCGCGGGCGAGCTGATCATTCCTGCGGTACAGGTTGGCGGCGACAAGACCTACGAGAACGTGGCAATCACCGTCGCCGGACTCCTGTCGTCGGGCGACGGCATGCCGACCGCAGCCCTCGATCATTACGACCCGGGTACCGGGGAGCTCACCATCGCCGCCGCGGACGTCGCCGGGCAGGTGTATACGAATGCGGTGATCCGCGTCGGGTCAATCATCTCCTTCAGTGGCGGACCCCTGCAGGAGTCGCTGCTGCATTCCTTCAGCGGCCCCGACGGCTCGATACCGGGCAACACCTACGGTGAGGACCGGTCCGGCATCATTCAGGGTATCGACGGCAACTTCTATGGCACGGCCAATCGCGGCGGGGCGAACAACACCGGAGCGGTGTTCAAGATCACGCCAGGCGGCGCGGAATCAATCGTTTACTCGTTCGGGCCAGCGGCATCGAGCCCCGCCGGTCCGCCAGGGTCCGGCCCCGCACCCGGCACCGACGGCGAAGGCCCGCTGGCCTATCTGGTCCAGGGTGCCGACGGCAATGTCTACGGAGCTACCGGCCAGGGCGGCACGGCCGGCACGGGCACCGTGTTCCTCCTGACCCCGGGCGGCGTGGAGATTGTCCTGCACTCCTTCGGCACTGCCCCGAATGATGGCGTCTTTCCGACCAGCCTGAGCCTGGGTCTCGATGGCAACCTCTACGGCACGACATCGGCGGGCGGAATCACCGAGCGTGGCGCGATGTTCAAGGTGACC
>CAIQGU010000240.1 GCA_903871435.1 uncultured Burkholderiales bacterium
ACTACCCCACCCGGACCGAGCTGGGCATCCTGCGCGCCTGCGTGCAGGACATCGCCAGCCTGATGGAGCCCGGGGCGGAGCTCGTTGAATTCGGCGCGGGTTCGTTGCAGAAAGTGGGTCTGCTGCTGGGGGCGATGCCCGCACCGGCGCGTTTCGTACCCATCGACATTTCCGGCGAGCACCTGCTGGGCTCCGTACGGGCATTGCAACGCACGCTGGCCACGGAGGCCGCGCCGCAAGCCACCCCGCTGCGCATCACGCCGGTCACGGCCGACTACACCAGTGGGCTGTCGCGCGTGCTCGATGGCCTTCCAGCCATCGGCACACGCTACGGCTTCTTTCCGGGTTCAACCATCGGCAACCTCAATCCGGAGGAGGCGCTGGAATTCCTGCGCGACGCGGCCCAGTTGCTGCAGGGCGGCGCGCTGATCCTGGGCACCGACCTCATCAAGGACCCGAGGGTGCTGCATGACGCTTACAACGATGCCCAGGGCGTCACGGCAAGCTTCAACCGCAACCTGCTGGTCCGCGCAAACCGCGAACTCCATGCCGACTTCGCGCTGGACGCCTATGCCCACAGCGCTTTCTACAATGCGCCCGAATCCCGCATTGAAATGCACCTGATGGCCTTGCGCCAGCAGACGGTTCGCCTGTGTGGCCGGCTGTTCACGCTGCACGAGGGCGAGACCCTGCACACCGAGAACTCCTACAAGTTCACGGTGGAAGGCGTTCGCGACCTGGCCACCCGGGCCGGATTCACGCCCGGCCCTGTCTGGACCGATCCCGATCGGTACTTCGCCCTGCACTGGCTGCAGGCACCCTGCGCCGGGCGGATGCACCGCTCCACGGGCAGCAACCCCCAACGCCTGCACCCCGTCTGAAGGACCCAACCGCGATGAACACGAGCACCAGCGTCTCCAGCGATGCCGCCCATGCCGCAAGCGGGAAGTTGCCATCGGCTCAGGAAATGAACAGCTTCGACGCCATCATCATCGGGACCGGGCAGGCGGCGCCCGCGCTGGCCGTTGCCCTGGCCCAGGGCGGCGAGCGCGTAGCGGTGATCGAAGCGGGCCTCGTGGGTGGATCGTGCGTGAACGTGGGCTGTACACCCACCAAGACCCTGCGCAAGAGTGCCCGCGTGGCGCACATGGCCCGCACAGCCCGGGAATACGGCGTCGACGTGGGCCCCGTGCACGTGGATTTTCCCGCGGCCATGGCGCGGATGCGCCAGCGCGTCGATGCCTCGCGTGGCGGACTGGAGGGCTGGCTGGCCAGCGCGCCCAATGTTCGCCTGTACCGGGCGTGGGGCAGCCTGGCGGGGCGTGACGGCGCGGACTTCATCGTGAAGGCCGGCACGGATCTGCTGCGCGGGCGGCGCATCTACCTCAATACGGGCACGCGACCCTTCGTCCCACCCATCCCCGGACTTAGCGATCTGCCCTATCTCGACAACACCAGCCTGTTGCAACTCACCGAACTGCCCGAACACCTGATCATCATCGGCGGCAGCTACATCGGCCTGGAGATGGGACAGATCTTCCGGCGCCTGGGAGCGCGCGTGAGCATCGTCGAGACCGGAGAGCGTATTGCCGTGCGCGAGGACCCGGAAGTGTCCGCCGCCATCACGGCGTTTCTCGAGCGCGAAGGCGTCGACATCCTGAGCGGCGCCGCTATCGAGAGCGCCGCGCCGGCGGGGGACGGTGCGGGAAGCGGCATACGCCTGAAGCTGGCGGGCGGGCGCGAACTTGCGGGCTCGCACGTGCTGGTGGCAACCGGGCGGCTCCCCAACAGCGACAAGCTCAACCTCGAGAGCGTCGGCTTGCCCACCGATGGCCGCGGCTTCATCAAAACCGATGGTGAGTTGCGCACTGCCGTGGAAGGCATCTGGGCACTGGGCGATATCAACGGCCGTGGTGCTTTTACCCACACAAGCTACGATGACCACGAGATTGCGCTCGCCCAACAGCGCGGCTCGGCCTGGCGCGACGCCGACGAGCGCATCCTGGCCTATGCCATGTTCACCGACCCGCCCCTGGGGCGCGTCGGGATCACCCTGGACGAAGCGCGCCGGCGCGTGCGCGGCGGAGCGAGCATCCTGTACGCGCAATGGGCCATGAAGGACGTGAGCCGGGCAAAGGAAGAAGGCGAAACCGACGGACTCATCACGGTCATCGTCGACGCCGCAAGCGAACGCTTCCTGGGCGCATGCTTCCTGGGCATCACGGGCGACGAGATCGTTCAGGTCATCAGCACGTTCATGGCCACCGGTGCCTCCTGGCGGGTTCTGCAGCAGGCCCTGCCGGTTCACCCGACCGTCACCGAGTTCCTGCCCACGATCCTGGGACGGCTCAAGCCCCTAGCCCCTTGATGGCGCGGCGGTTTCACCTGTCTGCGAGTACCGCGCAGAAGCGGTCGATTTCCTCGTCGGTGTTGTAGTAGTGCACCGATGCGCGCACCAGGGGTACCGAGCCACAGGGTCCGGGGTTCAAGCGGGCATGGCCGGGATTGGTGATGGATACGTTGATCCCGGCGGCGCGCAGCCGCTGCAAGACAGCCACGGCAGGCTCGCCGGCGCGGGTGAAGGTCACGATGCCGCAATGCACCTGGCCGGCGTCATGCACCGTGATACCCGGCAGATCGCGCAGTTGCGCCCGCAGCCGGGCTCCCAGGGCCGTCACGCGCTGCGCGATGTTGTCCAACCCCCACGAGAGTGCGTAATCGACGGCAACCCCCAGGCCGATGCGGCCGGCCACGTAGCTCTCCCAGGTCTCGAATCGGCGCGCGTCCCTGCGCACCTCGAAGGATGCCGGTTCAATCCACTGCGCCGCCTGCAGGTCGAGGAACGGCGGCTCCAGCCGTTCGATCCACTGCCGCCGCACGTATAAGAAACCCGTGCCCCGCGGACCGCGCAGGAACTTGCGGCCCGTGCCCGACAGCATGTCGCACCCCAGGGTCTCGACATCCACAGGCAATTGTCCGACGCTCTGGCAGGCATCGAGCAGGAAGGGCACTGCAGCGCGCCGGGCAATGGCACCGACCGCCGCGGCCGGATTCACGAGGCCGCTGTTGGTGGGAATATGGGTGAGCGCGATCAACCGGACCCGCTCGTCGATCATCCGTTCGAGCGCCGCAAGGTCTATCTGGCCGGACGCATCGTCGGGCACGACGTCGACCTGGGCGCCGGTACGCTGCGCCACCTGTAAAAACGCGATTACATTGCTCGCGTACTCCGCGTGCCCGATCAGGATACGGTCGCCCGGCGCAAAGCGCAGCGAATAAAACGCCATGTCCCAGGCACGCGTCGCGTTCTCGACGAGGGCAATTTCTTCCCGGGCACAGCCCAGCAGGCGGGCAAAAGCGTCATAGGTGTGTTCAACGGCAATTTGCGCCTGAGCCTCGGCTTCGTAGCCGCCGATCCGGCTTTCAAGCTCCAGATGCGCCCTGACCGCGTGCAATACCGATTCGCACGGCAGCGACGCCCCCGCATTGTTGAAGTGCAGCACATGGGCGCAACCCGGCGTCTGGGCGCGCGCCCGGTCGACGTCCAGACAAGTGCTTGGGTCATAATTCATGGCATTGCGCATGGTGGAACAGAGTAAAAGTCCAAATCTTACAGATCGGCGATGACCCGCGCCGATCAGCCGATGAAAGTGCCCCGCAACGGACCGTGACCAGCTCGCTATTTAGCCATCGGTGGGACAGCAATACGTGAGGACTCGACTATGCTTTGAAGCAAATGCGCACCCGTCGC
>CAIQGU010000241.1 GCA_903871435.1 uncultured Burkholderiales bacterium
CCAGTACTGCTCTTTCACTGGCCCCTGCATCTAGGGTAAGTCCTTGATTCAATTGGTCGGGGCGAGAAGATTCGAACTTCCGACCCCTTGCACCCCATGCAAGTGCGCTACCAGGCTGCGCTACGCCCCGAAGCGCGCGATTGTACACGCGCCCGGCCTGCCTTGCCGGCCAGCTCAAGCCAGTGGCAGGTGATGCGGCCGCACCAGCATGTGCCAGTCCTGATGCTCATTGAGCAAGAGGGCAATGGCGCCGGTAACCGCGTCGCGCAATGGCTCCGACGAGGCCAGCACGCCGCTGTCGCTGGATACGGCGCCGCTTGCCTGTTCGATGCGCTGCAAGGCATTGCCCAGCTCCACCGCCAGGCGCTCCGATGTAGTGGCCAGGCGGTAGGCCTCCGATTGCGCCATGGCGCCATGCAGCGACGAGCCCAGCGCCGGACAAATGATGGTGAGCAGCAACAGCCACGATCCGTGCAGGAACAGGTGCGCCAGGGCACCGGCCGCGGTAAGGGTGAACAACACCGAGTTGATGCTGTGCGTACGGTGCAGCAGCTTCCGGTTCCGCGCGGAAAGGCGGGTGTGATAGCGGCGCTGCCCATCGATCAGGTAAATCGCCCATTGCGCATAGGCCTGGACAAAAGCGGCGTCGTGCCAGGCAACTGCCAGGAGTTCCCCGGCGTGCGGTGCCAGATCACGGCAGAGCGCATCGACCTCGTCGCCGGCAGCAAAGGGATCATCGCCGTCGAAAACACGCGCGTACCAGTTATCGGCTTCGCCGGTCTGGTTGAACGGCACCAGCGGGGCGAGCAACGGCAGGTACGTGGTCATCTCCGCCTTGGTCCTGGCCTCCAGCCAACGCCCCTGCCAATCGTTGCGTCGCCCGGACAGGACCAGCATGCCGACGACCGCCATCACCGCAACCTCGGCGATGCCCCATATGTGTCCCATCAGGGATTGCAGGGCGCGATCGCTGTCCCAGTCCAGTGCCAGCGGCATCACCGCGCAGGCCACTGCGCTGGCACTGAGCAGATAGATGGCCCAGAAGGCGCTGCGATAGCGATTGCCCGCCCGGATGGCCTCGCTGTTGAATTTCTCGAAGGTGGGCTGCACGGCCGTGGCAATTTCCTGCAGGGCCGGCGGCGGTTTCACGGGCGCGCCTTGGGCCGTGGCCGGCGGCAGGTGCACGCCGATGAGCAAGATGCGCTGGATGATCAGATAAAAAGGCACAGCGGCTTCACGATCACGGTAGGGTTTCATAGGTAGTGAGGAAGATGGCATCGGCGATCACACCTAGCGTTCCATCGCCGTAATCGACCAGCCAGTCGCCCGCGCCACCGGAGAGCCGCGAATGGCCATCGGCCAGCACGACGGCAAAAGTGCTTTGCATGCGCGCGGCCAACACCTCGCGGGGCAAGCGCCGGTAGACACCCGCCACGCCCATCTGGACCCCGCCATGGGGTTCATAGGATGCCTCGAAACTACGCCGGGGCACCGGCCATTCCTCACCTGCATAGCCGGTGATGATGGCATCCCCGGCACGCGCTCGCACCGCGCCCTCGGGGGTATGGACCAGGCAGTCCGCGTCCACAAAACGGGCCCGTACGGTGCGTTCAAGCTTGCGCGCAGGAATGACACCGGTTACGGCACGCACCTCGGGCGAGTATCCCTGAACACCGGAGGAGTGAAACACGGGTTCAGCGGGTCTCATTGCATCCACCTCGGGCCGCACGCACGGCGGGCGGCCGGGCGCGATCTGCGCCGAGGGAATCGCAATTCCGGCATTCAGGACAGGCCGCGGCAGCGCAGCAGGAACTGCTGGCGTTCCGCGTCGCTGGCCAGTTCGGTGGCCAGGGCCGTCACCAGGGCCTGATTGCTGCGGGCCTGGACCGCTGCCTGCCGAACCAGATGCCGTGCAATGGGACCCAAATGCAAGGCCAGTTCGGTTTCCACCCGCCGCAGGAAGGCGGTATCGCTGATGCCGACGGGCAGGGGCAAACCAGCGGGAATCTCGGCCGGGGCGATTGCGCGCGCCTGTGGGATATCAGCAAAGGTATGCGCGGGCGCGGGTGCCGTGCCTCTGGCCAGTATGGTCTGGGCGTTGACGCAGACCTGACGCACGCATTCGGGCTGCGTGATGCCAACCGCGTCGAGCCAATGACACATGCTGATGAAGTACTCGAGATTCTTCGACAGCGGAAAATTACCGATGCGCAGCGCCAGTACATTGACGCCGCGATTGACCGCCCGATCGACCTCCCGCAAGACCTGTGGCGAGCGGTTGGCCGGCTCCGACAAGATGAGCACCATGAGGGCCGCGTTGGCAATGGCTTCGACAATCTGCGCAGGCCAGTCGACGCCGGCCGCCATGTCCCGGGGCGCCATCCAGCAGCGCAGGCCTGCGGCCTCCAGGGCATCGCATATGTCCTGAGCCCAGGCCTGATCCTGGTTGGAATGACTGATGAATACGTGCTGGTGCGAATCCATGGTTCAGCGGGCCAGCATTTGCATGGCCTTCTCCAGGCTGCGCCGCATGCGGTTGAAAGCAGCGCCCAGCGAGACGATATCACTGGCGCCACGCGAATCGAACTGCGCGACGTTTTCCTCGCCCTTGCTCAATGCATCGGCCAGTTTGCTCATCCTGCGCAGGGGCCGGATGACAAAGAGGATCAGCGCCGCGTCGACGGCGATAAACACTGCCAGCATGGTGGCGCCCACGACGATCACGAACTCTCGCAACAGGCGGTTGGCCAGTTCCTGCGGAACGGCCGCGGGAACCGAGACGATCTGGCTGCCCACGATCTCACCCACCTGCCAGCCATAGCCGTTGTTGTCGCCGTAACGGGCCCGAAATGCTGCCGGCGCCGCAGCCGGCGTGCTGTGGCATAGCAGGCAGGAGGCGCTTTCGATGCGAATGGGCCGTGCCAGTACCAGGACGGTGCCCTCGGGACTTTCACGCTCCAGCGACCACTCCTTCTGCTCCGGAAAATTGCGGAAATGGCGGATGACGTCGGCCTCCCAGTCGGCAGCCCGGTCCTCGGGGTTGGTCGGATTGAGCGTGGCCTCCTTGTAGGCGTAGTTGGGCAAGTCCTTGCGCAGGCGCTCGAAGATCCGTCCTGCGGCAAACGCCGGTACCGTTTCGGGAAGAAATTGCTGCTCGATCTTGTCCTGCAGCAGCGGGGCTATGTTCTCGCTCGTGTACTGCCGCGCGGCACGCGCCGACAGCATCATCAGTTCGGCCTGGTTCATGGCCTCGCGGTGGGCGCTGTCCAGCAGCAGGCCACGGTTCAGCAACAGCATGACCGCGAGGCCCGCGCCAAATACGACCGCGAGTATCAGGTTGACGCGAAAAAGTAGGCTCATACGGCTCTTGATGGTTTCTGGCGCGGAGCAGCCGGCACATTGTTGCCGCCCCCGTTGCAACTGTAAAGCGGCCCGCTGCGTACGTGGCGCTTGCCGTTCACCGTTATGTTTTGGGGTCGGGTGCACCGCCCGGCGCGGGCATCAGCAGCGCACGAATGGCAAGCAGTTCCCCATGGAGCGCAGCCAGAACCGTTCGATCACCCGCTGCCGCGTCGGCCGCTTCGGCCGCGGCGGCCAGGTTCACGGCGGCCGGGGCAGCCCCATACTCGGCGTCGGCAAGTCCCGCGTCCGTGTCGGGTGCGCCGCCCCGCGTCCCACGGCGGCGGGCGGGATTGCCGATGGACGCCCCATCGAGCTTGTTGCGCGCGCCGTTGATGGTGAAGCCCTGCGCATACAGCAGATCGCGGATGCGGCGGATGAGCAGCACTTCATGATGCTGGTAGTAGCGCCGGTTGCCGCTCCGCTTGATAGGCTTGAGCTGCGTGAATTCCTGTTCCCAGTAGCGCAGCACGTGGGGCTTGACCGCGCAAAGGTCGCTGACCTCACCGATCGTGAAATAGCGCTTGGCCGGAATAGAGGGCAGGATGACCGGGCCCTCGTGTTCCGCTCCGGCAAGCTTGGTCATCGGTACGCCGATCAGGGTACGGGTGCGGGGCCGGCGCCGTATCAGCGCCCGGAAGAACGCGTGACGGTCGCCTTGAGCTTCTGGCTGGCGTGGAAGGTCACTACTCGGCGCGCCGTGATGGCGATTTCTTCACCGGTCTTGGGATTGCGCCCCGGCCGCGTCGGCTTGTCACGCAGCTGGAAGTTGCCAAAGCCGGAGAGCTTCACGGC
>CAIQGU010000242.1 GCA_903871435.1 uncultured Burkholderiales bacterium
CCGATTCGCCACCATCGATGGTCAGGCGGTTCCCGCACTGATCAATGACGAAGCCTGGAACCGCGATACTTTCCTGCCCACGGTCGCCAAGCGCGGCGCCGCCATCATCGAGGCGCGCGGCCTGTCCTCGGCCGCCTCCGCAGCCAATGCCGCCATCAACCACGTGCGCGACTGGGTCCGCGGCACCGACGGCCACTGGACGACCATGGGCGTTGCCTCCGACGGCAGTTACGGCATACCGGAAGGAACCATCTTCGGTTTCCCGGTGACGTGCGCCGGCGGCGATTATCAGGTCATCCGCGACCTGCCCATCGATGCGTTCTCGCGCGCCTGCCTGGACAAGACGCTCGCCGAGTTGATGGAAGAGCGTGCCGGCGTCGAACACCTGCTGGGCGCTGGCGCGTGACCGTCCCCGGCCCCGGCGCAGGGCCTGGCGCGAGCGCTGCCGCAACACCCGGCGCGCGGTTCCGTGCGGCGCTCGCGCAGGAGAGCCCGCTGCAGATCGTCGGCACCATCAACGCCAACCACGCGCTGATGGCAACGCAGGTAGGTTTCCGTGCTCTCTATGTATCGGGCGGCGGCGTGGCTGCCGGCTCGCTGGGCATGCCCGACCTGGGTATCAATACGCTGGACGACGTTCTCACCGACGTGCGCCGCATCACCGACGTGTGCGATACGCCGCTGCTGGTCGACATCGATACCGGTTTCGGCCCCAGCGCTTTCAATATCGCGCGCACCGTGCGCTCGCTGGGCAAGGCCGGCGCGGCCGCCGTGCACATCGAGGATCAGGTGGGCGCCAAGCGCTGCGGCCACCGGCCGAACAAGGAAATTGTCGGTGCCGCGGAGATGGCCGACCGGGTGCGCGCGGCGGTGGATGCGCGCGTGGATGACGGCTTCATGGTCATCGCGCGCACGGACGCCCTGGGCGTGGAAGGCCTTGAGAGCGCCATCGAACGCTCGCTGGCCTGCGTGGCCGCCGGCGCCGACGCCATCTTTGCCGAAGCCGTGCGCGACCTGGAAACCTACCGCCGCTTCGTCGCCGCTGTGCCGGTGCCGGTTCTGGCCAATCTTACGGAGTTCGGCCAGACGCCGCTCTTCTCGCTGGAGGAGTTGCGCGCGGCTGGGGTGGCGATGGCGCTGTATCCGCTTTCGGCGTTTCGCGCCATGAACCGCGCCGCGCTCAATGTGTACGAGACGCTGCGGCGCGATGGCACGCAGCGGGCCGTGGTCGGCACCATGCAGACTCGCGAAGAACTCTACGAAGTGATTTCCTATCACGCCTTCGAAGCACGGCTGGACCAGTTGTTCGCGCAGCGCAAGGACTGAACAGCACCCGCCCGGCGATGACGTGCCAACGCGTCCCACCACAACTTTTCCCGGAGTTGCCATGACCACCAACCCTGCCGCGCCCGGATCCGCTCCGCGACCCAAGAAGTCCGTCGCCCTGTCCGGCGTGGTTGCCGGCAACACGGCGCTGTGCACGGTCGGTCGCACCGGCAATGACCTGCATTACCGCGGCTACGACATTCTCGATCTGGCCGGCGCGTGCGAGTTCGAGGAAGTGGCCCACCTGCTGGTTCACGAGCGCTTGCCCAACGCCACCGAACTGCGCCAGTACAAGATCCGGCTGCGCGCGCTGCGCGGCTTGCCAGCGGCCTTGCGTGCCGCTCTTGAATGCCTGCCGGCGGCCACGCACCCCATGGACGTCCTGCGCACGGGCGCCTCGGTCCTCGGATCGGTTCTGCCCGAAGCCGCCGATCATTCGGCCGAAGGTGCGCGGCTCATAGCCGACCGCCTGCTGGCGTCCTTCGGTTCCATGCTGCTCTACTGGTACCACTACAGCCACAACGGCCGGCGCATCGACGTCGAGACCGAAGACGATTCCATCGGCGGCCACTTCCTGCATCTGCTCCACGGTACCGCGCCCGGAAAATCGTGGGTGCGCGCCATGCACACGTCGCTCATCCTGTATGCCGAGCACGAATTCAACGCATCCACGTTCACGGCGCGTGTCATCGCGGGAACCGGATCCGACTTCTTCTCCGCCGTCACCGGCGCCATCGGCGCGCTGCGCGGCCCCAAGCACGGCGGCGCCAACGAGGCCGCCTTCGACATCCAGTCGCGCTACCGCGATGCCGACGAGGCCGAGGCCGATATCCGCCACCGTCTCGAGCAGAAGGAAGTCATCATCGGCTTTGGGCACCCCGTGTACACCGTGGGCGATCCGCGCAACGAGGTCATCAAGGAAGTCGCCCGCCAACTGTCCCAGGAAACGGGATCCCTGCGGCTGTTTTCCATCGCCGAGCGCCTGGAGACCGTCATGTGGGAGCAAAAGAAGATGTTCCCCAACCTCGACTGGTTCAGCGCCGTTTCGTACCACATGATGGGCGTGCCCACCGCAATGTTCACCCCGCTGTTCGTGGTTTCGCGCGTCACCGGCTGGGGCGCGCACATCATCGAGCAGCGCATCGACAACAAGATCATCCGCCCCAGCGCCAACTACGTCGGCCCCGAAGACCTGGTCTTCGTGCCGCTGGCCAAGCGCGCCTAGCCGGCCGCGTCCCCACGCTGGCTGATTTCACCGCAACTGCAAAGTGCCCCGGACCCTCATGTCGACCCATATCAGCAATAACCGTCCCAAGCCCGACGCCGTCCTCGCCGACATCGCCGACTACGTTCTCAAGACGAAGATCACGTCCAAAGCCGCGTTCGACACCGCGCGCTACTGCCTGCTCGATACACTGGGCTGCGGTTTCGAAGCGCTCAGTTATCCGGCCTGCACCAAGCTGCTGGGGCCCATCGTGCCCGGAACCGTCGTGCCCAACGGCGCCAAGGTGCCCGGCACGCAGTTCCAGCTCGACCCGGTGCAGGCGGCGTTCAACATCGGCGCCATGATCCGCTGGCTCGATTTCAACGACACTTGGCTGGCAGCCGAGTGGGGCCATCCTTCCGATAACCTGGGCGGCATCC
>CAIQGU010000243.1 GCA_903871435.1 uncultured Burkholderiales bacterium
ACGTACCTGGACCTGGGCAAGCAGGAGGGAGCCAAGGTGCTCATTGGTGGCAGCCAGGCCAAGCTGGGTGGCAACCTCGAGGGCGGCTACTACGTCCAGCCGACACTGTTCAAGGGCCACAACAAGATGCGCATCTTCCAGGAAGAAATCTTCGGGCCGGTGCTGGCCGTGACAACCTTCAAGGATGAGGCCGAGGCGCTGGCCATCGCCAACGACACCCTGTATGGTCTGGGGGCTGGCGTATGGTCGCGCGATGGCAATACGGCTTACCGCATGGGCCGCGCCATCAAGGCGGGCCGCGTGTGGACCAATTGCTATCACGCTTACCCCGCGCATGCCGCCTTTGGCGGGTACAAGGAATCGGGAATCGGCCGCGAGACCCATAAGGTGATGCTGGACCATTACCAGCAGACGAAGAACCTGCTCGTGAGCTATAGCCCGAAGAAACTCGGTTTCTTCTGAGAGGTCGGCCCGGGAGCCGGGCAAACGAGAGCGGGGGCGGGTAACCGCCCCCTTTCCATTGGGGAGATGGACATGGTCGAGAAAGTCATTGCTACGCCGGCAGCGCTCGAACTCATCGAATTTCTGCAACGCAAGCACGGCCCCGTGATGTTCCACCAATCGGGTGGTTGCTGCGACAACAGCGCTGCAAATTGCTACCTCCCCGGCGAGCTGACGATCGGTGCCGGTGACGTTTACCTGGGAGAAATCGGCGGCGCGCCTTTCTACATGAGCACTTCGCAATACGAGTATTGGAAACACACCCAACTCATCATCGATGTCGTGGAAGGAACCGGTGGAACCTTCTCGCTCGAGGGTCCCGAGGGCAAGGCCTTTCACACGCGGTCGCGCGTGTTCACCGAGGACGAATGGGCAAGTATCTGCGCGGAACCTGCGCCGACCCACGAACGGCCACACGCAAACGCCTAGGGTCCTGCTGCGAACTGCCTGCTGCTGCTACCGGTTGGCGGTAGACTCACCGGGTTGGCGTGCCGGTTTTTGGACGCGTTGGACCCGCATCGAATTTGCCGTGCGCAGAAACGGAATCGGTATCAAGTGGACACCACGCCAAAGCGCCGCCGCACCAAGCCAGTGCAACCCTACGTGCTCGAAGAACAAGTCGGGTTCATCCTGCGCCAGGTCAGCCAACGCCACGCCATGATCTTTGCGGGGCACATGTCGGACGATCTCACCCCCACGCAATTTTCCGCGCTGGTGAAACTGCACGCGGAAGGCGCTGTTTCCCAGAACCTGCTGGGCCGACTCACCGCGATGGATACCGCCACCATCAAGGGGGTGATCGATCGCCTCGCCGCGCGTGGCTACGTGGACGCCCGCCCCGATCCGGATGACTCGCGGCTGCGGATACTCGCGCTGACGCCACTGGGAATCGCCGCCGTGGAACGGGCGCTGCCCCTGGCTGCGGACATTACCGAGGAAACGCTGGGGCCGCTGGGCGCGCGGGAGCGCGCTACGCTGTTGGTGCTGCTGCGCCGGCTGGTTTGACCAACACCGGTGATCTGCGGGCGCGCGCGCTCAGCGCAGCCCGTCCTCGCCCTTGATATCGTCCACCTGCAGGCCCCCGATGCGCGCCAGGGGGCGCCCGCTGTCGGTGACGACGACCGCGACCACGATTTCGCTGGCGCGCGGCGCATCGCTGACCCGCGCTTCCATGGCGTCGAAGTGGCTGCGCACGAATGCGGCATCCTTGTGCCCCAGCGGCACGTCGATAGCGGTACCCATACCCCCGCGCTTCTTGCTCGAGGGCACCAGCGCGGCACCTTTTTCAACGGCGGCACGCAGCGGCGCGCCCAGCTTCGGGTGCAGGATGGCCGCGGCGTGCTCCAGTTCACCGGCCTCGCCAACGATGGCCGCCTTGCCATAGCTGTGGACATCGCCCGGGGAAATGCCCAGTGCGGCCACGGCCTTCTGGCCGAGCAGAGCGCCCATTTCCTCGCCGATGGTGATGAGCTGATTCAGGTCTTCCACGTAGCGCCCGGCGCAGGGGTTCTCGATCACCGCGATGGCCAGCGCCTTGCGTACCGGCGGATCGATATGCCGCCCCATTTCGATGCGGGTTTCGTCGACCTGGACGATGAGCTTGCGGATGATGGCGGGCAACGGCGTCTCCCTTGCGGGTGGGATGGGGGATTCGGGTGTGAATTCTACTTTTGCTGGCGCGGGCAAGGTTTTGCTAGCGCAGTCCGTCCCAGCGGCTGATGTCGGCGGCCTGGAGCCCACCCACGCGGGCGTGCACGCGCGGTCCGGTGCTCATGACCAGGATGACCACCAGTTCGTCGGCAGCTGGTGCCCCCGGCACCCGCATTTCGAAGGCATCGAAATGGCTGCGCACGTAGGATGCGTTGATATGCGTGAGGGGAATATCCAGCGTGGCGCCGGGACCCGCCACTTTTTTCGTGGACGGCACGATAGCCAATGCATTGCCCGGTTCGCCTTTGACCGCGTTGTCCTGCCCGGCGAGATACGCGTTGCGGCTGGTCCGCGACCCGAGCAGCTCGCGCATGGCGTAGCCGCCGGGTACATGCCACAGTGCGCCGTGCTCGAGCTCACCGGCTTCACCCACCAGTGCCCCCTTGCCGTAGCCCTCGATGGCGCCGGCCGGCACGCCCAGCGCGGCCAGCAGGTCGCGCGCCATGACGAGGCCGATGGGATTGAGCGCTTCCATCATCGGCAGGATGTCGGGTTCGAAGCGGCCGGCGTACGGATTGCGCAAGACGGCGGCAATGGCGCCGCGCCGCAGCGGCACTGGCGGCGGCGGGCCGAATTCGTGGACGATGTCCTCGACCTGGATCAACTGGCGACGTATCTCGAGAGCTTCCATGGCGAACTTTCCGGGCTCAAGGGGTCTAGCGTTCGACGAAAGCCCGCTCGAACACGAAATGCCCGGGCTCGCCCAGCCGCGGTGCGGCGGTGAGTCCGAGCGATTCCAGGTGGGCGCAGGTTTCCTTGAGCATGCTGGGGCCGCCGCAGATCATCGCGCGGTCGCTCTGCGGGTTTATCTGGTCCAGTCCCACATCCGCGGCGAGCTTGCCCGAGACGATGAGATCGGTGAGGCGCCCTGAGTTGCGAAAGGGTTCCCGGGTGACCGTTGGGTAGTAGACCAGTTTTGCCTTCACGTCCTCGCCGAAGAATTCGTTGCCCGGCAGTTCCTCTTCGATCATCTGCTGGTAGGCCAGATCGTTCTTGAGGCGCACGCCGTGCACCAGTATCACTTTCTCGAACCGCTCGTAGAGCTCGGGATCCTTGATCAGGCTCAGGAACGGAGCAAGGCCGGTTCCGGTGCCAAAGAGATAGACGTGGCGCGCGGGCAGAAGATCATGGAGCACCAGCGTGCCATGCGCCTTGGTGCCAACCAGGACTTCGTCGCCAACCTCCAGGTGCTGCAGGCGCGAAGTGAGCGGACCGTCGGGAACCTTGATGCTGAAGAACTCCAGTTCTTCCTCGTAGTGCGCGCTGGCAAAACTATAGGCGCGCAGCAGCGGCTTGCCATCGACCAGCAGGCCCATCATCACGAACTGCCCGCTCTGAAAGCGCAGTGCCTTGTCGCGCGTGGTGCGGAAAGTGAAGAGTGTGTCGTTCCAGTGATGCACGCTGACCACGCGCTCCGTTGTGTAAGCCGCCATTGCTCTGACTCCGATTTTCTTCGCTCGTTTATTCGTTATTGGACATCCAAATGCAACGCAGGCAACGCAGGCAACGCAGGCGCGACACGCGCTGCACCTGTCCGCGCAGGGATGGACTCAGGCGGCAATCCGCACGGCCGGAGCCGGCAAGGCAAGGTCCAGGTTACCCGCGGTACGCGCGTGACCGCCCAGCAGCAGGACTGCAGCGACGATATGCCCGTCGGCCAGCAGTATCCGGGCCGTGTCCAGGCCCCGGTCCAGCGCGGCATCGATCGCCATGCGGTCCAGGGTGCCGACCCCGATGGTAACCAGTCGTTCACCCAGGTCCGAATCGGGCTGACGGCTGGCTGCCGGCACACGGGCAATTGCCGGGTGGCCGGGCAGATCCACCGCATTCGCAATGATAGTGGCTGCCGCGTCCGCGGCGCTGGCGCTGGTGGCCAGCACCGTTACCGCGTCGGCGATTCCCAGGGAAAAGCTGCGGCCACGCCAGCCACTGGTGGCCACGCCGCGCACGCCGCTTGCGGCCGCGATGCGCACCGTTCCGGCCAGGCGCGGCGCCTGCGGATCATCGACCACGCCCAGCGTAAAACTCTCCCCGGGGGCCAGATGCAGGGCGATATCACCCCCATTGTTCACGTAGAGGCGGCGCAGACCCGCTTGCGTGCCTGTCACCGCCAGCGTTTCCGCCAAGACTTCGTCGGCTACCGACCCGGCGACGGCGGCCATGGGCGTTATGAAGACCTCATGGCAATAGGGCCGGACGGCGGCGCACATGCGGCGCGCGACCGCGCCGGTGGGCAGCCGCGGCAGGCGGTTGGCGGGTGCGCGCAACAGCGCGAGTTCGGCGCAAAGCTCGGTGAGGATGGTGCCGAAGCGCCCAACGGCCGCTGCATGGGCAGCGGCGACCGCCTGGGGCGTGCCGCCGGCCTCCAGGATGATGTCGATGGGTCCATGCGTGAGATGCAGCCGGCGTCCGTCCGGCAGCGACCGCCAGGCAGCCGCTGCCATCATGCCGGCCGGCCGTCGCCAGGGGCAGGAACGTTCAGCGGCCAGGGGTTTTCCTCGTGGGCGCCCTGCACCTGGATGTTGCCGCCGGCCAGCGAGGACGCCGGGCGCACATGCGCCATGTGGCCGCCCAGCGCCGCGTAATCCTCCAGCCGCAGCGTGAACTCGATAGGTGCAACGATGGCCGGCGTGGGCACGTAGCCGAAGGCGTTGACGGGCATGCGCAGCACATCGACCATGAACGTGATGCCGCCGCCGGGCCAGACGTAGACCGGCGCGCCGCCGGCCGTGACGCGCGTGAGCATGTCCTTGATCGAGCGCGTGAGCCGCACCGGATTTTCCGTGACGCCGGCCCGCAGCGAGCCGCCCGCCCCGGCCATGAACAAGACGGTGCACAGCGCGGGCTCACAGTTTTCGCGGATGCGGGCCACCGACAGCGCCAGCGGTTCGGGCATGGGTTTTTCTACGGGGCGCAGGGCCGCGTCGAGTTCGTAGTAAGCGGCATGCTCGCCGGTCGTGCTCACCATGAACAGGGAGAGCCCTGGCCAGGCGCGTGCCGGGTCGAAGGATTCGATGATCGCCAGGGGGTCCGACAGGTTGGTGCCGCCCCAGCCCGCACCCGGCTCGGCAACGTGGAAATAACGGCCGGGGGTGGATTTGTGACCCCCGATGCGGATGCCGGTGGCTGGCACGCCCACGACCTTGCCGGCCTGGTGTTCGGAGAGCACGCCGGTTATATGGTCATCGACGACGATGACCTCGTCAACCTTGCCGAACCACTGCTGCGCGAACATGCCGATGGTGGCGGAACCGCAGCCCACGCGCATGCGCTCTTCTGCGACGCCATTGACCACGGGCGCCCTGCCGGCCTGCACGACGACGGTGGCGCCGCCGTCGATGGTCAGTTCCACGGCCTTGCGATTGCACAGGTCGAGCAGTGTTTCGCAGGTGACCCGGCCTTCCTTCTTGCCGCCATGCGTGAGGTGATTGACACCGCCCAGCGAGAGCATCTGCGAGCCGTATTCGACCGTGGTGACGTGGCCGACCGGTTCACCCTGGGCGCGCACGGTGGCGCGTTCGGCGCCCAGATAACGATCCGTGTCGATCTTGATCTTGACGCCGCAATAGCTGAAGATGCCTTCGGTCACCACCGTGACCATGTCGACGCCGTCAATGGGCGTGGAGATGATGAAGGGTGCCGGTTTGAAGTCGGGATAGGTGGTGCCGGCGCCTATGGCCGTGACGAAACGCGGCTGGTCGTCAAGCAGGCGCCCGTCCCAGTCGTCGCGGGCGCCGAAGGGCACGAGTTCGCCACCCTGTTGCAGGGTCCGGTCCAGCAGCAGATGAGGGTCGACGCGGACCAGCTGGCCGCCGCGGTTCGCATAGCGGTCGCAGGCGCCGCTCATGCCGTCCTTGATGAAGCAGAGCACCGGGCAAGCGTCGCAGCGGATCTTGTCGGGGCTCTGGGACATGCTGCAACTGCTTCCAGGATGGGGCGCAGCGATGATGGGCGCGCCGGGCCGGTTCAGCAAGGACCTGCGGCTGGCACCAGTGGCAAGGACCCGGTCCAGCCCGCGCGTTGCCGTACTTTATTCGTGTACAAACAAAGTTTACATGTGGTTCCCGCCGTGTCAAGATCGGCGCGGCGTGCAGTCGGCGCGTGCAGTCGGCGCGTGCAGTCGGCGCGTGCAGTGGGCGCGTGCAGTGGGCG
>CAIQGU010000244.1 GCA_903871435.1 uncultured Burkholderiales bacterium
CGCTGGAAAATCTCTGCATAGCCTCCCAAAGAAGCAACGCCCTCTTGAAGCCGCGGATGGTTTCCTTGAGGCTGACGTACTTGCCGGGCGAGCCCGTGAACACTTCGGCGACGTGGAAGGGCTGCGACAGGAAGCGCTGGATCTTGCGCGCGCGCGACACGGCCAGCTTGTCTTCGGGAGAGAGTTCGTCCATGCCCAGGATCGCGATGATGTCGCGCAGTTCCTTGTAGCGCTGCAGCGTGGCCTGAACGCGGCGGGCGGTGGTGTAGTGCTCTTCGCCGATCACGTTGGGGTCCACCTGGCGCGACGTGGAGTCCAGCGGGTCGACGGCGGGGTAGATACCCAGGGCGGCGATGTCGCGCGACAGCACGACGGTGGCGTCCAGGTGCAGGAAGGTGGTGGCCGGGCTGGGGTCGGTAAGGTCGTCCGCGGGAACGTACACGGCCTGCACCGACGTGATGGAACCCGTCTTGGTGGAGACGATGCGTTCCTGCAGCTTGCCCATTTCCTCGGCCAGCGTGGGCTGGTAGCCCACCGCGGAGGGCATGCGGCCCAGCAGCGCGGACACTTCCGTGCCGGCCAGCGTGTAGCGGTAGATGTTGTCGACGAAAAAGAGCACGTCACGACCTTCGTCGCGGAAGCGCTCAGCCATGGTCAGGCCGGTAAGGCCCACGCGCAGGCGGTTGCCGGGGGGCTCGTTCATTTGACCGAACACCATGGCAACCTTGGACTCTTCCAGGTCGTCGGGCTTGACCACGCCGGCTTCGATCATCTCGTGATAGAAGTCGTTGCCCTCGCGGGTGCGTTCGCCCACGCCGGCAAAGACTGACAGGCCCGAGTGTTGCGTGGCGATGTTGTTGATCAGCTCCAGCATGTTCACGGTCTTGCCCACGCCGGCGCCGCCGAACAGGCCAATCTTGCCGCCCTTGGCAAACGGGCAGACGAGGTCGATGACCTTGATGCCGGTTTCCAGCAGTTCAACGGAGGGCGCGAGTTCGGCGAAGATGGGCGCGGCCTGGTGGATTTCGCGGCGCTCGTCCGACTTGATGGGGCCCACTTCATCGATGGGGCGGCCCAGCACGTCCATGATGCGGCCCAGCGTGCCGGGGCCGACGGGAACCTTGATGCCGCCGCCCGTGCCGCGCACGGCCATGCCGCGCTTGAGGCCGTCGCTGGACCCCATGGCGATGGTGCGGACGATGCCGTCACCCAGATGCTGCTGCACCTCGAAGGTGAGTCCCTGCTCGACCAGCTTGTTGCTGGTGTCCGGCTCCAATACCAGCGCGTCGTAGACGTGCGGCATGGCCTCGCGCGGGAACTCGATGTCGACCACTGCGCCGATGCACTGAACGATATGTCCGTTTGCCATGATTGCCCTCAGTTCTGAAATTTGTTTCTTTGGCTGGATCCCTCACCCCGACCCTCTCCCGCTCGCGGGAGAGGGGGAACGGCGGCGCGGTGGACCCTGGCCGGTATCTTTTACTTATGCGATCGCGGCGCTTCCACCGACGATCTCGGAAATTTCCTTGGTAATGCCGGCCTGGCGCGTCTTGTTGTAGACGAGCTGCAGCTCTTCAATCATTTTCTTGGCGTTGTCCGACGCCGACTTCATGGCCACCATGCGCGCGCTTTGCTCGGAGGCCATGTTCTCGGCCACCGCCTGGAAGATCAGCGCCTCGATGTAGCGCACCATGAGGTCGTCGATCACGCTGCGCGCGTCGGGCTCGTACAGGTAGTCCCAGGAGTACTGCTTGCGTTCCTCGGAGGACTGCACCAGGCGGTCGGCGGTGAGGGGCAGCAGCTGCTCGATCACCGGTTCCTGCTTCATCGTGTTGACGAAGCGCGAATACGCAAGGTACACGGCGCCCAGCTTGCCGGCAGAGTAGGCATCCAGCAGGGGCTTCACCGGACCAATGAGTTTTTCCAGGCTGGGGCGGTCGCCCAGCTGCACCACCTGCGCCACCACGTCGCCGCCCAGGCGCTGCAGGAACGCCAGGCCCTTGGCGCCGATGGCGCTGGCCTCGAAGCGCTTGCCTTCACTTTCCCACTTGCGAAAGCGCACGAGCAATTGGCGCTGGATGTTCGTGTTGAGTCCGCCGCACAAGCCCTTGTCGGTGCTCACGAGGATGAGGCCGACCGGCAGACTGCCTTCCTCGCGCGGCGCCAGGAACGGGTGCTTGTATTCCGGATTGGCCTGCGAGAGGTGCGCGGTGATGTTGCGGATCTTGTCCGCGTACGGGCGCAGCAGGCGCATGCGCTCCTGCGCGCGCCGCATCTTGGACGCCGCCACCATTTCCATGGCCTTGGTGATCTTGCGCGTGTTTTGCACGCTCTTGATCTTTACGCGTATTTCCTTGGTGCTTGGCATGGGCTGTTACCTGGACTCGTTGCGCGGTGGCGCGGGTCGGCGGTGTGGGTTCCGTTTCCTTGCGTGCTTGTTCCGGATGGCTCTAGAACGCGGCGCTGGCCAGGAAAGCCTTGATGGCCTCCGTGAGCAGCTTTTCGTCGTCCTTGGGCAGATCCTTGGTGGCTTCAAGACGGTCTACCAGGGCCTTGTGGTGCAGCTTGAGGTAGTCGCGCAGCGCCCGTTCCGCTTCCAGCGCCTTGGGCACGGGAATGGCGTCGAAGTGGCCGTTGTTGACGGCGAACAGGATGACGGCCTGTTCCCACACCTGCAGTGGCTGGTACTGGGGCTGCTTCATCAGTTCGGTGACGAGGCGGCCGCGGTCCAGCTGCTTGCGGGTGGTTTCGTCCAGGTCGGATGCGAACTGCGCAAACGCGGCCAGCTCCCGATATTGGGCCAGGGCCAGACGCACGCCGCCGCCCAGCTTCTTGATGACCTTGGTCTGCGCAGCGCCGCCGACGCGCGACACCGAGATGCCCGCATTGATGGCCGGCCGGATGCCCGAATTGAAGAGGTCGGTTTCCAGGAAGATCTGGCCGTCGGTAATGGAGATGACGTTGGTGGGCACGAAGGCGGTAACGTCGCCGGCCTGTGTTTCGATGATGGGCAGTGCGGTCAGGGAACCCGTCTTGCCCTTCACGGCGCCGTTGGTGAATTTCTCGACGTATTCCTCGTTCACGCGCGCCGCGCGTTCCAGCAGGCGCGAGTGCAGGTAGAACACGTCGCCAGGGTAGGCTTCGCGGCCTGGCGGGCGGCGCAACAGCAGCGAAATCTGGCGGTAGGCCCAGGCCTGCTTGGTGAGGTCATCGTAAATGATGAGAGCGTCTTGACCGCGGTCGCGGAAGTATTCGCCCATGGTGCAGCCGGAGTAGGGCGCGATGTACTGCATGGCGGCCGAGTCCGAAGCCGTGGCCGCCACGATGATCGTGTACTCCATGGCGCCGTTTTCCTCGAGCTTGCGCACCACGTTGGCAACCGTGGAGGCCTTTTGACCGATCGCGACGTACACGCAGATCA
>CAIQGU010000245.1 GCA_903871435.1 uncultured Burkholderiales bacterium
AATGGTGCCGCCGCCCGGCCGGGCTGCAAACGACAGCGTGCCACCGCTGCGCTCCACCGCCGCGTAGGCCAGCACCAGGCCCATTCCCATGCCGTCTTCGCGCGTGGTCACCAGTTCCCGCCCAAGCCGCATCTGCACCGCCGATGCGATGCCGCCCCCCCGGTCCAGCACCTGGGCCTCAAAGCTATCGGCGTCCCAGCGCACGGCAATTTCCACCTGTTCGGGGCTCGCGTCCGCAGCGTTGTTGAAGAGGTTGAGCAGTGCCTGGCCCAGTGTTGCGTCCATGACCACGCGGGGGCCGGGCTGCCCGCCCTCCAGGCGCAGCTGCGCGGCCACCAGAGGCCGCTGGCGGCGCCAGCGTTCAACCAGTTGCGCGACCCATTCGTCGAGCGGGGCCGCAACCAGCGCTTCAGCGCGCGAAGTGCCGGCCTGTGCCGCCAGCTGCGTGATGATGCGCTTGCATTCCTGTATCTGCCCCTGCATGAGCTCGAGCTCGGGACGCAGGGCCGCGGCCAGTTGCGGATCGCGCAGCAACTCGCCGGCCAGCACCGCCAGGGTGGCTAGCGGCGTCCCCAATTCGTGGGCAGCCCCGGCTGCAAGGTTGCCCAGAGCCACCACGCGCTCGCCCCGCAGCGCCGTCTCGCGCGCGGCGGCCAGCTCCGCATCGCGCCGCCGCACCGCGGCCGTCAGGCGCAGCACCGACCAGCAGATGGTGATGGCGGAAAAAACGAACACCACCCACATGCCGATCAGGTGGATCTGCAGCGCCTTTTCGTGATCGTGGATGTGCACCTCGGTGTGCACGAAGTTCACGAGCGAGTAGGCCGCGATGCAAAGTCCCGCCAGCGCAGTGGCCAGACCGGCATCCAGCATGGCCGCGCCGGCAGCGATCCACAGCAGGTAGAGCGAGATCAGCGGATTGGTGGAGCCACCCGCGAAATAGGCAATGGCGGTGAGGGCCGCCACATCCAGCAGCAGTTGCGCAAATAGCTGCCGGTCGGTCGCCGCCGCTCCGCGGCTGCCGTAGGCCAGCGATGCCAGGTTAAGACCGAGCTGCGCTGTGCAGACCACCAGCACGGGCTCGATCTGCGTGCCGGCACCCAGCCATTGCCCCGCAAGCAGAGCAAGCCCCAGTTCCGCGGCCATCGCGAACCAGCGCAGCGCGATCAGCCGCCGCAGGCGGTTGCCGGTATCGGAAGGGGTGGAGAGGACGGCGCTCATGGCGGGGGCTCGGATCGCCAACGATCATACGGGAGCCTTGCGCACGGAGGTGCTGGGTGCGACAAAACGCCGCAGCCTGATCTGCCGCCCGGCCAACGGCAAGATTTTGCCGTCAGAGCAGCTTGGCTACGGGCTTGCGAGCCGTGAAATGCCGGGCCGCGGCTGGCGCCGTGACCGCCGCCTGCGGCAAGGGCTCGCGCGCCGGCACTTGCCGTGTGGCCTGGGATCTGCTCAACCGCGCCACCACCCACGCCAGTGGCCGCATCCAGGCACGCATATGGCCGCAGCTTTCGCAGCCGAAGATCGGCCGCACGGCCGCCAGGATAGCGTAGGCAAGATCCAGCCCTTGCTGGAACGGTTGCCAGCCCAGGACGCTGACCGAGAAGATGCCGGCGAACCAGCGCGTGTTGGGCAGCAGATGCAACAAAGCCGCAATGGCCTGCCCGCCCAGCCGCATCGAGCCGTCGGGCATGAGCAGGTGGATGGTTTCGTAGGCCTCCCAGATACTCAGGGTCGGGTTGAGGGCACGCAAGGCATCGGGGTCTTCGCCAATGGGCCGCACATCGACCACGCTCTGGCCGCCGGGCAGGCGCGCGGACCGGCTCACCCAGCCGGCAAGGCCGCGACAGACCCCGCATTCATCGTCGAACAAGACCACCGGTCGGGTCGTTGCGTCGGCCAACGCGTCGCGCCCGGAATTCACGCCGGAACCTGGAAGGGCTCCTTCACCGCCTGCAGCAGCGCTGCCTCCTGCGGCGGCGGCCCTTCCACGCGCGCTATCTCGGCGCCGTTGCGGAACATCACCAGCGTGGGTGTACCCGTCACCTCGTACCGTGCAGCCAGCATCGGCTCCAGCGCGACATTGACGCGATAGATGCGCTGGCGCGGCCCCACCTTCCGCGCAACCTGCCCCAGCGGATATTCGATGACCCGGCAATGGGCGCAGCTGTAGGACATGAATTCCACTGTTACGGGACCCGCCGCTTGGAGCACGGCGTTATCGAATGTGTTGCTGTCCACCGTTTGAAGGGCATCGCGTGTCGCTGTTTCGTTTGTCATGGGACGTTCTCGCCTTGGTGGACCGGAACTTCGCATTGCAATGCCAGCGCGGCCTGCCGTCTGTTCGCTGGCATACCGCGCCCCGGCAATACCCCCATAGCCCGCGCCCCCCTGCTGCCCCACTGTGCTCGTGGGAAAGGCATCCTATTCAGATGGGGGGCGTCGCTTATTGCGAGCCGGTTCGGCAACTAGGCTTAAACGGGCAGGTCGCAACCCTGCTCCAGCAAACGGGCCTGCGCTGGGTCGTCCGACCGGGGCTGGTACGCAAGGATGATGACGGCATCGAGCAGCGTGTGCACCAGCATCGGCAGGAGCAGATCGCCGCTCACGATTGCCAGCAAGCCGAGCAAGGCGCCACCGATCGCTGTTCCGATCACGCCCCGCAGACCCTGGTAGAAATGGCAAAAGCCAAAGATGACCGACGTGATGAGCCAGGCGGCGGTGAGCCCCAGCGCGGGGCCGCCGGCAATTTGGCCGTTGAGAAATTGCAGGAAGAAGCCGCGGACGAGCACTTCCTCGCAGATGCCGGCCGAGATGCTCAGGAATAGCCACCAGCGCTGCTCCTGAGCGCTTACCGGCAGGAAGCCGCGCACGTAGCGCGCCGCCTTTGCATATTTCTCGCGCAAAGCACGGGACCACGCCAGCGCCAGGAATTGGGCCAGGTAAAGCGCGAAGAAGATAGCCAGCGATATGGCGGCCACCATGGCCCGGGTTGGCGTCCCCAGCAGCCAGGCGATGTCCTGCGGCGAGCGCTCCAGGATGAGGAGATTGTGCGGAACGGCCAGCAGCAGCGCCAGGGCCGCCAGCACCCAGATGGCCAGAACGCTGTCCCGGTACCACTGCATCCGCGCCGCCGAGCTGGTATGGCGCCGCATGCGCCGTGTTGCGGCGATGTCCATGAAGGGCAGCAGCAACAGCGAGGCCACCAGCAGCATGCGCAGGTAGGGAACCCAAGAGACA
This sequence comes from uncultured Burkholderiales bacterium, assembly GCA_903871435.1. Taxonomy (GTDB): domain Bacteria; phylum Pseudomonadota; class Gammaproteobacteria; order Burkholderiales; family Burkholderiaceae_F; genus GJ-E10. Next base: position 3,241 of record CAIQGU010000245.1, read on the forward strand.
AAAAAATCTGCCATGGCAGCGCTTCCCTGTACTCGTCCCGGTGCCAGCCGGATCAGCCGGCCACAGCGGGTGCGAGTAAAATGTGAATAGGAATTCACTATCGCATATTGCTTTGAATTTGTCCATAATTCGCCGATGACAGAAAAAGAGCCCCCGGCCGCATCGCCATTTGCCCCCCGCCAGGCCCGCAGCCGCGCCACGGCGGAGCGCCTGCTCCTGGCCACCGCCCAGATCCTCGAAGAAAGAGGCCTGGACGGCGCCCTCATCCCGGCGATCGCCGCGGCGGCAAAGGTGGCGCCCGCCAGCGTGTATCGGCGTTTTGCCGACAAGGACGATCTCTTGCGGTCGGTCTTCCTGTGGATATTGCACAAGGGGGTGCACGGCAACCCCGAGAGCACCCGTGAAGTGCTTCTGCGCGACACGCTGACCAAGACGGCCCGCCGCATCGTGCATTTCACATTC
>CAIQGU010000246.1 GCA_903871435.1 uncultured Burkholderiales bacterium
CATTTGCCGTGGGCGTCTACCTGCCCTTGTCGTCGTCCGCACCGCTGTTCATCGGCGGCCTCATCCGGGCGCTGGTCGACCGGCGGCTGCGCCGGCAGATGGCGCACGCACAGCTCTCCGAAGCGCAGCTCGTCGAGGCAACTGACAAGAGCCCGGGGGTGCTGCTCGCTTCGGGCTATATCGCCGGCGGCGCCATAGCCGGCATCCTCATTGCCTTCCTTGCGGGAGTGCTTGACCGAACCGACGCTGCGCTCAACGATTGGTCGACCGCGCACAATCCGCTGTTTGCCGGGCCCCTGTCGGATCTGCTGTCGATCATCCCGTATGCCGGGCTGTGCCTCCTGCTTTACTACGTCGGCCGCCGCCGGCCGCCGCTTGCCGCCGGCTCCTGAGCGCGCTGCGGCGCGCTTCTCAGGCGATGAGTACCTGGGCTGCGACGGCGCGATCCAGTACTTCACCGCAGTCCACGGCGTCGAAACCATGGCGCCGGAAGATCGCGAGCACGTCGGCCAGCGCTTGGGTGGAGCACGCAGCCAGCAGCCCGCCGCTCGTCTGCGGGTCTGTCAACAGCGCGCGTTCCGTGTCGGAGAAACCCGCGGGTAGCTGCACCTGTTTGCCGTAACCGGCCCAGTTCCGCGCTGACGCACCGGTGACGAAACCGCGTGTTGCCAGCTCCCGTGCTCCCGGCAGAAAAGGAACACGGGGCCAGTCGATCCGGACGTTGCAGCCGGAGCCGCGCGCCAATTCCAGCGCATGGCCGGCGAGCCCGAATCCGGTCACGTCCGTGAGGGCATGTACGCCGGGCAACCCGGCCAGATCCGGCCCGGGCGTGTTGAGTCTTGTCGTCGAGGCGACCATGGCCGCATAACCGGCGGCGTCCAGCGCGTCCTTCTTGAGCGCGGCCGAGTAGACGCCGACCCCCAGGGCCTTGCCCAGTACCAGCCGATCACCCGGCTGCGCGCCGCTGTTGCGCAGGACCCGGTCCGGGTGGACGAGGCCCAGCGCCACGAGGCCATAGATGGGCTCGACGGAATCGATCGTATGGCCGCCGGCCACCGGAATGCCGGCCGCTCGGCAGGCCGCTGCGCCCCCGTCGAGAATTGCCCGTATGGTGGCCACCGACAAAACGCCGATCGGCATGCCGACCAGTGCCAGCGCGAACAGCGGCCGACCGCCCATGGCGTAGACATCGGATATGGCGTTGGTTGCAGCAATTCGGCCGAAATCGTAGGGGTCGTCCACGATGGGCATGAAGAAATCCGTGGTCGCGATCATGGCCTGCTCGGCATTCAACTGATACACGGCCGCGTCATCGGCTGTCTCGATGCCGACCAGCAATTGCGCAGGGACCGGCAGGCTGCTAGAGCCCTTGAGAATTTCCGCCAGCAGGCCCGGTGCGATCTTGCAACCGCAGCCGCCTCCGTGCGCCAGGCTGGTGAGGCGTGGCTCCGTGGTGCCGGCAAGGTCCGCCCGGGTCTCGGGTCCGGCATCAGCAGTGGGGCTGTTCATCGTGGCGAGTTCCTTTTTTGGCGCAAATTCGTGTGCTGCAAATCCAGCGTTTCGCGCACGAGCCTGGCAAGCGCACGTTCTTCCCGCAGCGGCTCGAACAGGTGAGCGCGCCGCGCGCATTGCCGCATCAGGCGGGCCAGGAATTGCGGCTCGTCCCTGCTGCGCTCGAGCGCCTGGGCTAGCGCAGCCGCATCGCCAACGGGAAAATAGCCATCATAGTCGGCGCCCAGCATTCCCCGATTGCCGGGAATGTCGGAAGCTATCACCGGCGTTCCGCCGAGCACGGCCTCGAGTACGACGTGAGCCCCGCCTTCCACCCGGCTCGGGTGCACCAGAACGTGCGCCCGCTGCATCCAGCGCATCGTCTGGGCGTGCGGGCGTGCGCCCAACCAGGCGTAGCCCGGGCAGCGCATTGCCGTATTGCGCGCCGCCGTTTCGAGGCCTGGATCCAGGGCGGCGCCGATGTGGTGGATGCGAATGTCAGGGCGATTGCGAAGCAACCGTGCCGCCGCTTGCAGCGTCTGGGGCAACTTTTCGTCGCGCAGGTGACCGACCGTCAGGACCCTCAGGCGCTTGGTGGTCTTTTCCGGCGTCGCACGCCGAGCGCCGGATTGATAAATGACCCGGGTCTTGCCGCGCAGCGCTTCTGGCAGCGCCAGCAATCCCTGGTCTTGCAGCACGACCAGGGTGTCGGCGAGTTCCAGCGAGCGGCGCGCTGCCGCGTCGGTGGCAATATCCCGGTAAAGGTCCGTGCCGGTCAGCACGACGATCAGCGAGCCGCGGCATCCGCCACCACCGCATTGGCGCTGTGCAGCCCAGCGCGCAATGGACTCGGCGGACCGGCGCGCATGCAGGGCGATGAGCAGATCGAGCGGCTCGCCCTGCCAGGAGGAAAGGACGCTGACTTTGAACCGGGATGCCAGCAGCCGCGCCCAGCGCTGGGCCGTCCGGCCATTGCCGTTGTTGACTCCCGGAAGTGCCGGGCTGACGATGCCGATCGTGAAGCCTTGCATCGACCTTTTATACCGCAACGGCATGCCGGGCGTGCGTCGTTGCCGCGCTGAAGTACCGACTGGCGGCGATAATGCCGTAGCGACGCGGCCGCTAGCGGCGGCGGTGGGGAATGAGGGGAATCCATGAGCATCGAGGGTCGATTGTTCGGTGTATTGGCACGGGCGGATGCGGCGGCAGATGCTGTCGTAAAAACCGTTGCGGAAGCGGCAACGGAAAATCCAGCAGACCCCGCCGTTGATAATCCCTGCACGATACGCATGGCTGACCCGGCGGTGATCGGCCGCGCCCTGCGTGCGAGCCGTGCGCATACGCTCGGAGTATTCGCCTGCTACGAACGCGCGCTAGGCCCGGCAGCGATGGCGGTTCCCTATTCCACCGAGATCAATCCGCCGCTTTGGGAACTCGGCCATATCGCCTGGTTCCAGGAATACTGGATTTCCCGCAATCCCCAGATCCGGCTTGGCATTGGGGCGGACAGCGATGCGCCGCGCGCCCCATCGCTGCGCCCGGATGCCGACCGGCACTACGATTCGAGCCGCGTCGAACATACCGCGCGATGGCGACTGCCCGTCGCCGACGGCGCCGCCACGCGCGACTACCTTGACCGGACCCTCGATCAGACCTTGCAGATCGTGGATGACTGGCCGGCGTCAACGAATCCGCTGCGCTCCCTCGCCTATTTCGGGTGGTTGGCCCTGGTGCACGAGGACATGCACGGCGAAGCGGCCATCTACATGGCGAACAGCCTGTCCATTGCCCTCGAGGCCAGCCGGCCGCGCGCTATCGGCACGGATGGAAGCCGGCCGCACGCCGGCAGCAATTGCCTTGAGATTCCCGCCGGCGTGCGCGAGACCGGATCCGGTGACGCTGCCTGTGCCTTCGATAACGAGATGCCGCCCCAGCGAACGCCGCTGGATACCTACGCGATCGATGCCGTTCCAGTAAGCAATGCCGCTTTCGCCGAGTTCATCGAGGCCGGCGGCTACGATCAACCCCGCCACTGGACGCCAGCGGGGTGGGTCTGGCGCGAGCGCTGCAGTCCCGGCTGGCCGCGTTACTGGCGACGGTCGGGGCAGCGCTGGGAACAGCGCTGGTTCGGCGCCTGGGAGGCAATCGTGGGCGAGGCGCCGGTCTCGAACGTCAGTGCGCACGAGGCCGATGCCTGGTGCCGCTGGGCGGGCCGGCGGCTCCCCAGGGAGCTGGAGTGGGAATGCGCTGCGCTGGCCTACGGCCCGCAGGCGGGCATGCGTGGCCGCGGCGCATTCGCGTGGGGGGAGGTGTGGGAATGGACGGCCGATGCCTTCGAACCCTATCCGGGTTTCATTCCCCACCCGTACCGCGACTATTCGCTGCCCTGGTTCGGCAGCCGCCGTTGCCTGCGCGGCGCATCCTTCGCCACCCAGGCGCGCATGCGCTACCTACGCTACCGTAATTTCTTCCCTGCCGAGAGAAACGATATTTTCGCCGGGTTTCGCAGTTGCCCGCGGTGAACACAGGCTCCACCCCAAACGCCGCGCCGCGGCTGCGTCCGTGGCATCATTGCCGCGCGGTCCCCGGGAGGGCGCAGGCGCATGAGTCGGTTTTTTATCATTGGAAGGCAGGGATATGAGCAGGTGCTTTGGCCGGGTACTGGATCTCGCCGCGCGGGCCTTGGCCGCCATCTTTCTCCTGGTCGCATGGGCATGTGTCGTAGTGCCCGCGGCCGCGCAGGCACCCACGGTGCTGCGCGTGACCGCGATCCCCGATGAGTCCCCCACCGAACTGGCGCGTAAATTCGCGCCCCTGGGGCGCTACCTCGAGCAGCGCCTGGGCGTGAAGGTCGAGTGGACTCCGGTGACCGACTACGCCGCCGCAGTGGAGGCGCTGGCCAACGACAAGGTCGATCTTGCGTGGCTGGGCGGATTCACGTTCGTTCAGGCAAATATCCGCTCCAAGGGCCGCGTGATTCCACTCGTGCAGCGCGCCGAGGACGAAAAATTCCGCTCGGTCTTCATCACGGGCGCGGACAGCGGCATCGCAAAGCTGCAGGACCTGAAGGGGCGCACCTTCAGTTTCGGCTCCCAGTCGAGCACCTCGGGACACCTCATGCCGCGCAATGCCCTGCTCGAGGCTTCCATCGACCCGGACCGCGATTTTCGCCGGGTCAGTTATTCGGGCGCGCATGACGCAACCATTGCGGCTGTTGCCGGCGGCAAGGTCGATGCCGGTGCCGTGAACATCTCGGTCTGGGAACGTTTCGTCGCCGAAGGCAAGGTCGATCCCGCGCAGGTGCGCGTCTTTTTCACCACCGCACCCTTCAACGACTACAACTGGACCGTCCGCGCCGGCTTGCCGGAACCCTTGCAGGCGCGCCTGCGCCAGGCCTTTCTCGACCTCGACAGTGCCACCCCCGAGGGCAAGGAGATACTGGCCCTGCAGCGAGCGACCCGCTTCGTGCCGACCCGGCCTGAAAACTACCTGCGCATCGAGGCGGCAGCGCGCAGCGCCGGCCTCCTGTAACGCGTGCCCGTGCCCGCGCCGGCCGCCGGCGGGTGCGCGGGCCTGTCACTGGACCTTAGCGCGATCGAACTTGCGCGCAGTGTGGGCGGCGGCGGGCGGCGGGAAGTACTGAGTTCGCTGAACCTCAGCGTGGCGCCCAGCGAGCAGATTGCCATCGTCGGCGCATCGGGCGCGGGCAAGACCAGCCTCTTGCAGATCGCCGCCGGCGCCTTGCAGGCCGGCAGCGGTACGCTGCGCCTGGGAGGGGAAGCCTTCTGGCAACTCACCCCGCAGGGCCGGCAACGCGTGCGCCGCACACTCTTCCTGGCGCCCCAGGTACCGCCATTGCCACCGCGCCAGCGGG
>CAIQGU010000247.1 GCA_903871435.1 uncultured Burkholderiales bacterium
CTCACCCCGTTTCTCCTGCGGACCCTGCACCAAATTTCCGGGCTGGAGCCTCGATGTGCTCAAGTCCGCGCCGCTGGGCCGCTCGCATCGCGCGCCGCTGGGCAAAAGCCGCCTGCAGCAGGTCATACGCGAAACCCACCAATTGCTCGGCCTCCCGCCGGATTACCTGGTGGGTATCCTGCCAGCGTCCGACACGGGGGCGGTTGAAGCGGCCATGTGGTCCCTGCTGGGCCCGCGGCCGGTGGATGTCTTCGCCTGGGAGAGCTTCGGCAAGGAATGGGTGACCGACTGCCTGCAGCAGCTGCGCCCACTGGAAACACGCCCGTTCATTGCCGACTTCGGCATCCTGCCCGATCTGCACCGGGCCGATTTCACGCACGACGTGATCTTCACCTGGAACGGCACCACGGCCGGCGTCATCGTGCCCGACGGCGATTGGATACCCGACGACCGCGCCGGACTGACGATCTGCGACGCCACCTCGTCGGCCTGCGCCATCCCCATGCCCTGGGAGAAGCTCGATGTGGTCACTTTCAGCTGGCAAAAAGTGTTGGGCGGAGAAGCCCAGCACGGCATCCTCATCCTCTCGCCGCGCGCCGTCGCGCGTCTGGAGTCGCATGTGCCGCCGTGGCCGGTGCCCAAGATCTTCCGCCTGGCAAAGGACGGCAAGCTGATCCACGGCATCTTCGAAGGCGACACCATCAACACCCCGTCCATGCTCTGCGTCGAGGATGCGCTGGCCGCCATGGCCTGGGCGCGCTCCGTCGGCGGTGCGGCGGGCCTCGAGGCCCGTACGCGCGCCAATGCGCGAGCACTGGGGGAATGGGTGGACCGCACGCCCTGGATCACCTACCTGGCAGCGGACCCGGCAACGCGGTCGCCCACATCGATGTGCCTGCGGATGGCGCCCGCCGCCGCGCGGACGCTGACGACCGAAGAGCAGGCGCAGTGGTTCCGGCGGATCATCACCGCCCTCGAAGAGGAGGGCGTGGCCTATGACATCGGCTCGTACCGCGACGCCCCTCCCGGGCTGCGCATCTGGTGCGGCGCCACCGTTGAAGCCGAGGACATCGTCACGCTGACCGAATGGCTCGACTGGGCCTACGCGGTCCACGGCGCGGGCTTGGGCGCCAGCCACGGCGCGCCCCAGGCCGCTGCGGCCTGACGGAGCGCCGGCGATGGCACAGCCGCCAGATGCGGTGGCGGGCGGTCCGCCCCGGGTTCTGGTCGCCGACGCGCTGGCGCCGCGCGCCATCGCCATCTTCGAGGCGCGCGGCATCGAGGTAACGCAACGCGTCGGTCTCAAGCCCGAGGAGTTGCGCCGCGTCATCGGCGACTTCGACGGCCTGGCAATCCGCTCCGCGACCAAGGTGGGTCCGGCACTGCTGAGCGCCGCCACGCGGCTGCGCGTCATCGGCCGCGCGGGTATCGGCACGGATAACGTGGATGTACCCGCTGCGAGCGCCCGCGGGGTGGTAGTCATGAACACCCCGTACGGTAACGCCATCACCACGGCGGAGCACGCCATCGCGATGATGTTCGCGCTGGCCCGCGAGATCCCTGCGGCCAACGCCTCCACGCACGCGGGCAAGTGGGAAAAATCGCGCTTCCTGGGCGTTGAACTCACCGGCAAGACACTGGGGCTGATCGGCTGCGGCAACATCGGCGCCATCGTGGTGGAACGCGCCCTGGGTCTGAAGATGAAGGTCGTTGCCAGCGACCCTTTTCTTACGCCGGAGCGGGCCCGGGCCCTGGGAGCCGAGAAGGTCGAGCTGGAGGCGCTGTTGGCCCGGGCCGATTTCATCAGCCTGCACACGCCGCTTACGCCACAGACTCGCCACATCATCGATGCCGCAGCGCTTGCGCGATGCCGGCGCGGCGTACGCATCATCAATTGCGCGCGCGGCGGCCTGGTCGACGAAGCGGCCCTGCTGTCGGCGCTGCGGTCCGGCCACGTGGCCGGTGCGGCGCTAGACGTCTTTGCCGATGAACCGGCGCGCGACAACCCGCTGTTCGCTCTGGACAACGTAGTCTGCACGCCGCACCTGGGTGCGGCCACGGTAGAAGCGCAGGAAAACGTGGCCATGCAGATCGCCGAACAGATGAGCGACTTTCTGCTCACGGGCGCC
>CAIQGU010000248.1 GCA_903871435.1 uncultured Burkholderiales bacterium
AATCCACCCTTGCCAATCGCCGGCTCGCCTTCAACCGCCTGCGTGATCGCGACATCGTCACCAAGCTTTTTGCCGATCTTGGGCCGCGCTATGCCGCGCGCAAGGGCGGATATACGCGCATCCTCAAGTTCGGTTTCCGCCAGGGTGACAACGCTCCCATGGCCATCATCGAACTGGTTGACCGTCCAGAACCCCAGGACGGCGAACCCCAGAACGCCGCTGCCGTCGAGTAATACCCCGACGGGCCGTCTATGGCGGCCCGTCTGCATCCTGCGGTTTGAGACGAGTTTTGCCGGGAGATAGGTGGGAATCGCCATCTGCTACATGTCATAAATGAGACATGGCACGCGTTTAGCATCGGGAGATGCAATCCACGACCGTGGCGCCTCCACCCGACGCAGCACCCTCACAAGAGGCCGGCACGAATCGGTACCGGGCAATATTCCTCTCCGATATCCACCTGGGCACTGCGGGCTGTAAAGCGGCCCATCTGCTGGACTTCCTGCGCCACAACGAATCCGATTCCCTCTATCTCGTCGGCGACATCATCGACGGCTGGGCATTGCGCTCACGCTTTTTCTGGCCACAAACCCATAACGACGTTATCCAGAAGGTGCTGCGCAAGGCGCGCAAGGGTACCCGAGTCATCTATATCCCCGGCAACCACGACGAGGTTGCACGCCAGTTCTGCGGGCTCCAGTTTGGCGATGTCAGCATCTGTGCCGAATCGCAGCACCAGCTGCTCGACGGGCGCACGCTCTGGGTCGTTCACGGCGACCTCGCCGATGGCGTCATCCGCCATGCCAAATGGCTGGCGCACCTGGGTGATGCGCTCTACGACTGGATACTGTGGATGAACCGCCACCTGAATAACCTGCGCACGCGCCTCGGGTTCAACTACTGGTCGCTTTCGCAGTTCCTCAAATACAAGGTCAAGAACGCGGTCAGCTTCATCAGCGACTTCGAGCAGGTGCTGGTTCGCGAAGCCCGCAAGCGCGGATACGACGGCGTCATCTGCGGCCACATCCATCACGCTCAGATACGCACGGTCGACGGGGCGCTCTACGTCAACGACGGCGACTGGGTCGAAAGCCTCACGGCACTGGTCGAAACCCAGGAAGGCGAACTGCGCATCATCGTATGGAACACGATACTCAGCCCTGACGCACCCACCCAGCACTGGAGCGACGAAGAGCAGCCGCAGCCGCGTCGGCAATCCGATGACCTGGCCCAAATTCCGGCCTGAGCGGGAGCATCATGAAAGTACTGACCGTAACGGACGCATGGCACCCCCAGGTCAACGGAGTGGTGCGAACCATAGAAGCCACCAACCGTGAACTGCAACTCGCCGGACACCAGGCCGAAGTGCTATCGCCGCTTTCTTTCCGCACGCTGCAATGCCCGGGCTACCCGGAAATCCGCCTCTCGTTGCTGCCCTACCGCCGGCTGACCCGTCTGATCGACGAGGCGCGCCCCGATTCCATCCATATTGCCACCGAAGGGCCCCTGGGCACGGCGGCGCGCCGCTACTGCCTGCGTCGTCGCATCCCCTTCACCACCGCGTACCACACCCGCTTTCCGCAGTACCTCAAGGCGATGTACGGCATTCCCGAAGCCTGGGTCTATCGCTTCCTGCGCTGGTTCCATGGACCCGCGCAGCACCTGCTCACCCCCACGCCGCACGTCGAACGCGAGCTCGCCGAATGGGGAATAACGAACATTGGACGCTGGACGCGCGGCGTTGACCTGGACGTATTCCAGACCGTGCCCGACCCTTCTCCGTTGATCAAGGACCTGCCGCGTCCATTGTTTCTTTGCGTGGGCCGCGTATCCGTGGAAAAGAACATCCACGCTTTTCTCGACCTCGATCTTCCGGGAACCAAGATCGTTGCCGGTATTGGGCCGGAACTCGAAACGCTCAAGCGGCGCTATCCGGAAACACGTTTTCTGGGCGTGCTCAGCCGCCCCGAGCTCGCGCAGCTGTATTCCAGCGTGGATGTGTTCGTATTTCCCAGCCGCACCGATACCTTCGGACTGGTGATGCTCGAGGCCTTGGCCTGCGGCACGCCCGTGGCGGCATTCCCGGTTCAGGGTCCCCTGGATGTGGTGGGAGGCACCGCCGTGGCGGTGCTCGATGAGGACCTGCGCAAGGCAGCCCTGGCAGCCCTGCGCATCGATCGCGCTGCGTGCCGCATCCACGCGGAGAGCTACTCGTGGAAGGCCGCCACACGCCAGTTCATCGACCTTCAGCCGGTAAATACCGGCACGATGCAAGCGCGCCAAGGCCTGGAAAACGACCCCAGCGCCAGCGCTCCCGCCGCCTGAGACCTTAGCCTCCCGCGCGCAGCCAGCGCGCGGCGTCCACCGCAAAATAGCTCAATATCCCATCGGCGCCGGCGCGCTTGAAAGACAGCAGGGTTTCGAGCACGACGGCTTTCTCATCGAGCCAGCCATTGGCGAAAGCCGCCTTGAGCATGGCGTACTCGCCGCTCACCTGATAGACGAAAGTGGGCACGCGGTAGGTCTCCTTTACCCGCCGCACGATGTCCAGATACGGCATCCCCGGCTTGACCATCACCATGTCGGCGCCCTCCTGCAGGTCCAGCCCCACTTCGCGCAGGGCCTCGTCGCTGTTGGCGGGATCCATCTGGTAGACGGCCTTGTCGGATTTACCCAGATTGCTGCGCGAACCCACGGCGTCGCGAAACGGCCCGTAGAAGGCACTCGCGTACTTGGCTGAATACGCCATGATGCGCGTGTGGATCAGCCCCTTGGATTCCAGCGCCGACCGAATCGCACCTATGCGCCCATCCATCATGTCGCTGGGGGCCACGATGTCTACGCCCGCCTGCGCCTGCACCAGCGCCTGGCCCGTGAGCACCGCCACCGTCTCATCGTTCAGCACGTAACCCCGCCCGTCTATCAAGCCGTCCTGGCCGTGGGTTGTGAAAGGATCGAGCGCAACGTCGGTGAGAATGCCGAGTTCGGGGAAACGCTGCTTGAGTGCCCTTACCGTCTGCGGCACCAGACCTTCGGGGTTTAGCGCCTCGCGCCCATCCTCCGTCTTGCGCGCGGCGTCTATCACCGGGAACAAGGCCAACACGGGTATACCCAGGCGCAGGCACTCCTCGGCCACGGCAAACAGCGGTTCGCGACCAAGGCGCTCCACACCCGGCATGGACGGCACGGGGTGCGTACCCTTGTCACTGTCAACGATGAACACCGGATAGATCAGGTCGTCCGCGGTCAGTCGGTTCTCCCGCATCATCCGCCGCGAAAAAGGGTCGCGGCGCATGCGGCGCATGCGCGTGCCGGGATAGGCACCGAGGGCGTCCGCGGGCAATGCAGGGCTGTTGGGGCGTGGCAAGGACATGTTGGTTCGACTCCGCAAATCGGGACTTGCCCCGGCAAGTGGCCGTGGCAACCGGCAAAGCGCCGCTGCGCCGCGAAACCACGCGCAGGCGCGCGCGAAAAGCCAAGATTAAACCACGGGCCGCTTGCCCTGGCCCCTGGCCCTGCCGGCGCGCGCGGCCTCCGTACGCCAAGGCAAAATCAATGCCCCGCGGTCGGGACTGAAGGATCGGGCTCGGCCTCCCCGGCGTCCGCCGCATCCTCTCCCGGCTCCTGGAGTATCTGAGCGGCGGCTTCACGCAACTCGTCCAGGCCACGACGGTCGAGGGCGGAATACAGTTGCACGGACGTTGGCATGGGCAACTCCTCGGCGCGACGCTCCGCCCGCGCCAGCGCTGCCCGGCCTTCCATGGTGCCCACCTGGTCCGCCTTGCTGAGCAGCATGTGGAGCCGGAACGTATCGAGGTCGTGGCGCCGGCAGATCCACGCGATCAGGTCTTCATCCGCCGGGAGGCAGGGCCGGCGCGCATCCATCACCAGTACCACGCCACGCAGCGTGTCGCGCTCGAAAAGGTAGCCACCCACGAGCTTGTCCCAGCGATCCCGCGTCATCGCGTCGGTCTTGGCAAAACCATACCCGGGCAGATCCACCAGATACGCGCAGGATTGCCGCTCCGCCAGTGGAGCATCGTCCTGCACCGCAAAGAAATTCAGCATCTGCGTTCGCCCTGGGGTCTTCGACGAGAACGCCAGGCGCTTTCGTTGGGTCAGCAGATTGATGGCGGTGGACTTGCCGGCATTGGAGCGTCCCACGAAAGCCAACTCCGGCAACAGGGCCAAGGGAGCGTCGCCCAGGGCGTGCAGCTCCGCCACCGATGTGGCAAATTCCGCAGTCGGGAACAGGGGTGAATACGACACGATTCCATTGCGACCGAAGTGTATTGTCCGGACCGCACCTTATAAAATAGTGAGCATAGCGGTTTGCTTGACCCCGCCAGCTTCCCCTCCCGGTAAACTGTCACGGTACCGTCGAGGAACGTGTAAAGGAACCCGCAATGGCACCGAGAAATACCCGCAGGTCACTGTTTGGAACCGTCCTTGCTGCAGCCGCGATCGCTTTCATCGCGTATCCCGCAGGGGCCGTAACGACGCAGGCCGATCGTCCCGACCCCGCCAAGGGCAAGAAGATTGCCGCGGAAGTTTGCGCGCCTTGCCATAACGCGGACGGCAACTCCGTAATTCCCTCCAACCCCAAGCTCTCCGGCCAGACCGCCGAGTACATCGTCAAGCAGCTCACCGACCTTGCCAAGCCACCGGGCGACAAAACCGGGCGCGAGAACGCGGTGATGGGTGCGTTTGCGTCGATGATCGATCCGGCCGACCGACCCAATCTTGCCGCGTGGTTCTCCACTCAGCCGCCATTTCCGCCGGCCAGCCCGGCGGCGGCCGCAACCCCGGAAGCGACGCTGGGCCAACGTATCTACCGCGCCGGCATTCCGGAAAAGGCCGTGCCGGCATGCGCCGGTTGCCACGGCCCCGCCGGCGCTGGCCTGCCGGTGCTGTATCCGCGCATCGGTGGCCAGCACGGCGAGTACGTGGAGGCGCAACTGCATGCCTTCCGGGAAGGCACGCGCCGAAACAATGAGGCCATGTGGAATATCGCCTTCCGTCTCTCCGACCCGGAGATCAAGGCGCTGGCCGAATACGTTTCCGGGCTGCATCCGCAATAATTGGTGCGCCGGGCATCGCGCCGCGGGGCGGTGTAACGCCGCCCCGGGGTGCACAGCCTGTATCAGGGCGGTAGTAGCGCCTCGCCGGAAAATAGTTCCGCTACCGGCTCGCGTGCCCGCACGAGATGCGCACGGGTCCCGTCAACGATGATCTCGGCCGGGCGGCCACGGCTGTTGTAGTTGCTGGCCATGCTCATTGCGTACGCACCCGCCGAAAGAATGGCGAGCAGGTCGCCTTCGGCAATATCCAGTGCGCGCTCGCGTGCCAGCCAGTCGGCGCTCTCGCATACCGGTCCCACGACATCGTAAACACGGCCGACGCCTCCCCTGGGTTGCACCGGCCAGAGGTCCATCCAGGCGTCGTAAAGCGCCGGCCGCAGCAGGTCGTTCATTGCGGCATCGATCACCGCGAAATTTTTCTCTACGCCCGGCTTGAGCACCTCGACGCGCGACAGCAATACCCCGGCGTTGCCAACGATGGACCGCCCTGGCTCGAGAACCAGCGTCTTGTCACCGTGCCCGCGACTATCCATGCAGGCCAGCAAGGCGCCGATGAGTTCATCCACCGCCGGTGCCGTCTCATCGCGGTACCGGATGCCCAGGCCTCCGCCAAGATCAATGTGCCGCAGCGGTATGCCCGCAGCCGCCAGCGCATCGACGAGGTCGAGCACGCGCTCGGCGGCTTCAATATAGGGAGCAACGGATGTGATTTGCGAACCAATATGGCAATCGATGCCCACGACGGCAATGCCGGGCAGACTGGCTGCGTGGCGATAGATGGCCAGGGCTTCGGCCGCGGGTATGCCGAACTTGTTCGACCGCAGCCCTGTCGAAATATACGGATGGGTCTTGGCATCGACATCCGGATTGATGCGCAGGGAAACCGGCGCGCGCCGCTGCAGGCCGCGCGCTACCTGATCGAGCCGGTCGAGTTCCGCTGCCGACTCGACATTGAAGCAGGCAATGCCAGCCTGCAGCGCCGAGCGCATGTCCGCCGCGCTCTTGCCAACCCCCGAGAAAACGATGCGCGACGGGTCTGCGCCCGCGGCCAGCGCTCGGGCAAGTTCACCGCCCGATACGATGTCGAAGCCGCTGCCCGCGCGGGCGAGCAGACTCAGCACGCCGAGGTTGGAGTTGGCTTTCATCGCATAACAGACCATGGCCTTGCGTCCGGTCAAGGCGGCTACATAACGCTGATAGGCGGCCAGGATGGCGCTGCGCGAGTAAACGTACGTGGGCGTACCCCACTGGCTGGCTATCTGCGCGAGCGGCGTGGACTCGCAATGAAGTTCCCCGCCGACGTAATGAAACGCCGGCGAATCCGTGTTGTTCATTTTGGGCTCGCTGCCGGACCGGTCCCATCGGACGTGCTGGGTGCCGCGGGCTGAACCGGCTTGGGTGACGCAGTATTGTCGCCGTCAGGGGTCGGCTTCATCGGCCACGGGGTATTCTTCGCATGACCCGGCACCCACAGCGGGCCTTTTTGCCCACACCCTGCCAG
>CAIQGU010000249.1 GCA_903871435.1 uncultured Burkholderiales bacterium
TGACCTGGCCTGTATGGGCCGGCGAGTTGCCCTTGCGGCTGGCCCCTTTGGCGGCCGTACCTGATCCGGCCTGCGAACTGGCGCCGCCGCTGCACGTCACCGCGTGGACCAGCCGGCGGCTGGACGCACCCGGCTTTCCGGAAGACGCCGCCGGCGACTGACCCCGACATTGACCGGCGGTTAGCCCTCAGAGATCAACCGCGGGTCAGCATCATCGACGTTAGTGGCCACTTGCTAACCGTACGCGACCGTCCAGCCGCGTTAGCGGGCGCTTGGGCCCTGGAAGGCTGACGCCGGCGCACAGGGTTGCGCCAGCACAAAAATGCCACGCGTTTGCCCTCAAGTTCGGCGCTTTCGGGCCGTTGGTTGCATCTATTACCGCTGCCCTCAGCCCAGAACCGCCAGGCCTTGTAACCATGCCCGATTCCCTGCCGCTCGTCCGCAAACCGCGCCCCGCGAGCCCTGGCCTGCCTGCCCGCCAGAAGGACGAGGAGGCGACAGTGGGCGCCAACAATCGGATTCAGGGTGCACAGCATCTGGACGCGCCGCCGCGCGACGTAGGCCGCCTCCTGGCGCGCCATGGGGTCAGCCTGCCCGGCTATCTCGACGCGCAGCGCTGGCGTGAGGTCGCCGCCTCGCACGAGCGCTGGCCGCACCTTTGGGCGCGGCAGCCCAATCTGCCCGGGAGCCGGTCATGACCGTCCGCAGCACCTGGGAAAGCGATACGCAACACGCCGATCTGGGCGAGTCAACGGACGGATCCATCCTCGGTCGCTTCGCCCGCTGGCTGGCGGGAGGGCCCGGCAGCAGCGGACATGCCGGCCGTCTACCGTTCACCGGTCTGCCAGCAGGGCTGGACGAACTACCGGCCGGTGAGGCCGCGCTGATATTGACCGCGGATGCGCAGAGCCGCGAACACCTGCTGCTGGCCTTGCTCGGCAAAGCCGCGTCGCACCAGCGCGTCACCTGGCTGAGCGCGCCCGCGACGGCACCGTCGGATGCAAGCGCCGATATCCGGCGGGCAGCGCTGGCCCATGACCTGCGGGCGCTGGCATGGACCCAGGACGCAGCCAGCCAGCTGCGTGCGCTCGGCGCCGAGCATTTGCTGCGGGAGATGTTGGCCTGCGGGATGCAAGGCCGCGACCTGCTCATCCTTGACGGACTCGACCCGTGGCTGTGGGAGGCAGGTGCAGACCACGCCCTGGAAGCCGGCGTGGCCGAAGCAGCAGCCAGCCTGCAAGGGTGGGCCCGGCGCCACGCAGGGCCGGTGCTTGCGCTAGCCCCGGCGCAGTTCCGCGGCCAAAGCCTCCTGCCCCTGCTGGGGCAGAGTCCGGTTACGCGTCTGGCAAGCTTTCGAGCCTCGGGGGCGTCCGCATCGCTGGACGTCCTGCGTTGGGGCCCGTCCGCTGCCGCGCGGGCCGCTGCGGGCCGCTACACCCTTGAGCCGCTTCCCGACGGCGGCTGGCACTGCGCCGGCCGGGCCGCGCTCGATGCACGCGCCGCGCTTTGCGCAGCCGATATCGACACGGTGCACACGATTCGCGACGTCCTGCGGGATGCCCATCGCATTCCGGATGGCTGGCTGGTGCACGCCAGCATCGACGCCCTCCTGGTGGCCACGCGTGACGCAGTTGCGGCAACCGTCGTGCTGGCGCACGACCACGGTGACGTTGTGGCAGTGCTCGCGCAGGCGATAGCGCA
>CAIQGU010000250.1 GCA_903871435.1 uncultured Burkholderiales bacterium
CCCAACTGGCAGTTGCGGCCGATGACGGCGCTCCCCGCAATGCCGACACAACCGGCAATGGCCGTGTGCGCGCCGATGCGGCAATTGTGGCCGATCTGCACCTGGTTGTCGATCTTCACGCCCTCGCCGATCACCGTATCGGCAGCCGAACCCCGGTCGATCGTGGTGTTGGCGCCAATTTCGACGTCATCGCCAATATCGACGATGCCGGTCTGCGGAATTTTTACCCAGCGCCCGCGAAACGGCGCAAAGCCGAAACCATCGGCGCCGATCACGGCCCCGGAATGCACGATGCCCCCGGCGCCGATGCGGCAACCCGCGTAGAACCGCACGCCGGCATGCAGGCGCGTGCCCGCACCCACCACCGCGCCCGGGCCGAGAATACAGCCGGGTCCGATCCACGCACCGGCCCCAACGTGGACCCCGGCCTCAATCACCGCGTGCGCATCGACGCGCGCTGCCGGGTCGATGCGGGCGGTGGGATCCACACAGGCGCTGGGCGCAATGGCGGCGGGAGCAGGTGGCGCTTCGGACAGCACCTGGGCGGCGAAGGCAAACCACGCATAGGGCGCATCACAGACGATGAGCACGCCGCCGCTGCGGCCCTCGGGAAAGAGGCTGGCGCTTTCGGCCGTCCCCAGCACGATGGCTCCGGCGGCGCTGGCCAGGGCCTGCTGCCGGTAACGCGGATTGGCGAGGAAAGCGAGATCGGCAGACTGCGCCGACTCCAGGCTGGCGACGCGCCCGACACGCAGGGATGGGTCACCAAGGAGTGTGGCGGGAAGCTGCCCCTGCGCCAGGGACGCAACCGCCTCGTTGAGCTCGGATACGGTACGCGCCGGCGCCATGGGCTTACTTGGCGGCGTCGAGCGTCTTGAGTACCTTGTCCGTGACGTCTGCCCGAGGTCCGACGTATACCGCGTCCTGCAGTATGACGTCGTATTTTTCCTGCTCGGCCAGCTGCCGCACGATGCGCTGCGCGCGCTCGAGCAGGGACTGCAATTCTTCGTTCTTGCGCTGGTTCAGGTCTTCCTGGAATTCGCGCCGGCGGCGCTGGAACTCGCGGTCCATGTCCTGCAGATCGCGCTGCTGGCGGGTGCGCTCGGCCTCGGACAGCACCGGACCGTCCTTGTCGAGTTTGTCCGCCGTTGCCTTGAGCTTCACGCCCAGTTCCTGCAGGTCTTTATCGCGCTTGGCGAACTCCTGGGTCAGCCGCGCCTCGGCAGCCTTGGCGGCGACCGACTCGCGCATGATGCGCTCGGTGCTGACGAACCCGATCTTCAGCTCATCGGCGCGTACGGCTGCCGTTGCCGCGAGCAGCGACAGCACGGCGGCAACGCCCCAAAGAAGCCCGGCGGTACGTCTCATTGGTGACCCTTTGACGACAGGAACACGGATTTTGCCATAGTGCAAGCGGCCCCGCGGGCGCACCGGCGACGCCCCTTCCGCGCCCCGCGGGGCACGGTCCCTAGAAACCGGTGCCGATCTGGAACTGGAATCTCTGGACCAGGTCGCCGGGTTGGCGGTGGATCGGGAAAGCCAGGCTCAGCTTGAGCGGTCCGATGGGCGAAATCCAGGCAACGCCAAAGCCGGTCGCAAAGCGCAATTCCGACGGCTTGACCGTCTGGTCGTAGCCCCAGACATTGCCGCCGTCGAAGAACACCAAGGCGCGCAGCGAGCGGTCGGCCCCCGGCAGCGGCGCCAGGGCTTCGG
>CAIQGU010000251.1 GCA_903871435.1 uncultured Burkholderiales bacterium
GCCACCGCCCCAGGCGGAAAACGCAAAAATCCATCCTATCGCGGCACTGCCCTTTCCGCCCATCGCATTTCCGGAAGCGGCAGCGCCGGTAGCGCCGGCGTCCTTGACGCCTGTGACAACCCGGCCTCCGGGAACCATCCCGGTCGCCTCGGCGCCGCCTGTCGCGCGACCCGCGGCGCCACAACCGGGTCCCGCGCCCACTCCGGTGACGCTGGCGGCCAGTGGTATTGGAGTGGCGCCCGCAGCGGCGCCGGTAATGGCTTCGAGCGCAACACCGACAACAGCGTCGACGGCATCGTCGACAACGGCGTCGACGGCAGCTTCAACAGCCGCATCGACAGCGGCGGGTCAGCACTGGGGCCGTATCGAGGTCGAGTTGCGCTCGTCCATCCTGCGCCAGATCACCGAGCAACTGCCGCGCGAAATCGACGGCATCGTGCAGGGCCGCATGCAGGAGGCCATCGACCGGCTGCTGGGCAACCTGGCCGAAGAAATCCACCTGGCCGTCACGGCTTCCCTGGCCGATATTGTCGAGCGCGCGGTGCGGGCCGAACTTGAGCGCATGCGCAATTCCAACCGAGGTTAGTTTTGACGAATTCGAGCGATACAGCGGTGCCGGAAGCGGCACCCGGAGCAGCCCTTGCCAAGAGCTTCGATCCTGGCGAGATCGAACGGCGCTGGTATCCCGTATGGGAATCGCGCGGGTATTTTGCCGCGGGCGCGCGGCCCGGCCGCCCCTCCTTCGGTATCCAGCTGCCACCTCCCAATGTAACGGGCATCCTGCACATGGGGCATGCGTTCAACCAGACCATCATGGACGCGCTGACGCGCTACCACCGCATGCTGGGCGACAACACCCTGTGGTTGCCGGGTATCGATCACGCCGGGATCGCCACGCAGATCGTCGTCGAGCGCCAGCTCGAACAGCAGGGCATCAAGCGGCGCGACCTGGATCGGGACGATTTCATCTCCCGGGTCTGGGAATGGAAGCAGTATTCGGGCGACACCATTTTTGCGCAGATGAAGCGCCTGGGCGACTCCTGCGACTGGCAACGCGCCTACTTCACGATGGACGAGCCGCGCTCGCAGTCCGTGATCGAAGCCTTCGTGCAGTTGTATGAGCAGGGGCTCATCTACCGCGGCAAGCGCCTGGTCAACTGGGATCCGAAACTGCAGACAGCCGTCTCGGACCTCGAGGTCGAATCGGAGGAGGAGGACGGGCGCATCTGGGAGATACGCTATCCCGCAGCCGACGGCAGCGACGGTCTCGTGGTAGCCACCACGCGCCCCGAGACCCTGCTGGGCGATGTGGCGGTGGCCGTGAATCCCGAGGACCCGCGCTTCCAGTCGGCGGTCGGCAAGCAACTGCAATTGCCCTTGTGTGGCCGCACCATTCCCGTGGTAGCCGACAGTTTCGTCGATGCGGCCTTCGGCACCGGCTGCGTGAAGATCACTCCGGCACACGACTTCAACGACTTCGCCGTTGCCCAGCGCCACGGGCTGTCGCCCATTTCCATCTTCACGCTGACCGCAACCGTCAATGACAACGCGCCCGAGCGCTTCCGCGGTCTCGACCGGTATGCGGCCCGCAAGGCCGTGCTGGCGGAGTTGCGCGAAGCCGGACTGCTGGTTGCGGAGAAACCCCACCGGCTGATGGTGCCGCGCTGCGGGCGCACCGGCGAAGTGGTCGAGCCCATGCTCTCGGACCAGTGGTACGTGGCCATGAGCCAGCCCACGCCGGTCGGCACACCCCACGCCGGCAAGTCACTGGCGCAAATGGCGCTCGATGCGGTGGACAGCGGTGAAATACGCATCGTGCCCGACCAGTGGCGCCTGGTGTACCGGCAATGGCTGACCAACATCCAGGACTGGTGCATATCGCGCCAGCTGTGGTGGGGCCATCAGATTCCGGCCTGGCACGACGACCGCGGCAACGTCATCGTGGCGCGCACCGAGGCCGAGGCCCTGGCCAAGGGCAAGGCGCTCGGCGCCGGTGAGCTGCGGCGCGACCCCGACGTGCTCGACACCTGGTTTTCCTCCGCGCTGGTGCCGTTTTCCACGCTCGACCCGCAGGCGCCTGACGGCGCTTTCGATCGCTACCTGCCCTCATCGGTCGTCGTGACGGGGCATGAGATCCTGTTCTTCTGGGTCGCACGCATGGTCGTGATGAGCCGTCATTTCACGGGCCGGGTTCCGTTCCGCGACGTATATATCCACGGCATCGTGCGCGATGCCGAGGGCCAGAAGATGAGCAAGTCCGAGGGCAACACCATCGATCCGGTGGACCTGCTCGACGGCATTGGCGTCGATGCCCTGGTCAAGAAGAACACGACAGGACTTCGCCGGCCGGAAAACGCTCCCAAAGTGGAGCAGCGCGTGCGCCGCGAATTTCCCAACGGCATGCCCGCCTATGGCGCCGACGCGCTGCGCTTCACCATGGCGGCCTATGCCACCCTGGGCCGCAACGTCAATTTTGACTTCAAGCGCTGCGAGGGCTACCGCAACTTCTGCAACAAGCTGTGGAACGCCACGCGCTTCGTGCAGATGAATACGGAGGGCCAGGATTGCGGCACCGGCGACGCACCCTGCGAGTATTCCTTTGTCGACCGCTGGATCATCGGCGCGCTGCAACGCACTGCCGCCGAGGTCAGCAGGGGCTACGCCGACTACCGGCTGGACAATGTGGCCCAGGCCATCTACCACTTCGCCTGGGACGAATACTGCGACTGGTACCTGGAGCTGGCCAAGGTGCAGCTGTCCCAAGGCAATGCCGAGGAGCAGCGGGGCACGCGCCAGACACTGGTGCGCGTTCTTGAGACCTTGCTGCGACTGGCCCACCCCCTCATCCCCTTCATCACCGAGGAACTCTGGCAGCGTGTCTCGCTGCTTGCCGGCACGCGCGAGGCGGCGGCGGAAACCTCCGTGATGATCCAGGACTACCCGCTGGCCGATCCGTCGCGCATCGATCCGCAAGCCGACGCGCAGGTGCAGGCCTTGCAGCGGCTGATCGATTCGGCGCGCAACATGCGTTCCGAGCGCAATTTGCCCCCGTCAGCACGGGTGCCGATGGTGATCGCGCCCCCCAGCGCACAGGTAGAGCTTTTCGCGCCCTATCTAATGGGCGTCGCGCGGATCGCGTCGGTGCAGTCGGTGGCTGACCTGGCCAGGCACCCGCAGGCCGGCTCCGCGCCGGTTGCGGTGGTGGACGACTACCGTTTCCTGCTGGCAATAGAAGTCAACGTGGCGGCGGAACGCGCCAAGCTGGCCAAGGAAGAGGCGCGCCTCGAGACGGAAATCGCCCAGACGCTTGCCAGCCTGGATAAACCCGGGTTCGTCGATAATGCGCCCGCCAAGGTCGTGGCGCAGTTTCGCGAACGCCTGGTGAAGAGCCGCGCAACGCTCGCCAAGATCCAGGAAGAGGTCGCCCGTCTCGCCGGCCGATAGTGAATCGCCGTTTGCGGCGGTTGCCGGCTGTTTGTTTTTCCATGCGTTGAATGAACAAGGACCATCGTGAACCAGCCTGGCAACAAGACGAAGCCGCAGGGAAATGTCGTTGACCTCACCGAAGGGTTTCGTTACGACAAGCGCACCATAGCCCTCCACTGGGCGAGCGCCACGCTGGTGGTACTGCTGTGGTGCGCAGGACAGTCCATCGACTGGTTCCCCAAGGGTGCGCCGCGCATCAGCGTGCGCAGCGGGCATATCGTGTTCGGCGTGATCCTGGGCCTGCTGCTGGTGTTTCGCATCTGGTGGCGCACTACCGGTGGGCGCAAGCTGCCGGCGGCTGCGGTCACGGGCCAACAACGGCTGGCTTCGTTGCTGCACATCGGCCTTTACGTATTGCTGCTGGCGACCGTATCGCTGGGTATCGCCAACGCCTGGGTGCGCGGCGATTCCATATTCCAGGTTTTCACGATTCCCGAATTTGCGCCGGGAAACAAAGCGTTGCGCGAGCAAGTCGAGGATACGCACGCCTTGCTCGCCAACACCGTGGCCGTTGCCGCGGCGCTGCATGCCGCACTGGCCTTCTTTCACCATTACATCAAGCACGACGGTGTGTTGCGGCGCATGCTGCGGGCACCCGGCGCCTGAACGGCCAGCGCCAACGGCGCTGAAGGCCGGCGGCGCACGCCGGCATGCATGCCGCCGGCCGCTCCAGTACTACGGACGGCCCGAGCGCTTTTCCACGATGGCGATGGCAACGTAGACGCAGGCGTACACCAGCAGCGCCATCCAGGTGTGCTCCTTCTTGTCGAGCACGACCAGGCTGGCGATTATGGCCGTGCAGAGCACGACCGTGGCGGCGACCACGACGCCGTCCTTTGTGGGCGGGCGCTTCATGGTTGCAGGGCAGCCTTGGTTTTCGGGGGCGCCTCGGGCGCGGGCGCCGGCACCTTGTGGCGCGACAGCATGCCGATTCCCAGAAGAACCAGAACGGTGCCGATCAGCAGCGGCCCGGTAAGGGGTTCCTGCAGCAGCCATACGGCCAGCAGCACGGTCGCGAGCGGGCCGATCATGCTGACCTGGGCGGAGTGCGACGCGCCGATCAGTTCCATGGCGCGCATCACCATCCACATGGGCAGCACGGTACAGACCGTGGCGTTGATGATCGACAGTTCCCAGACGGCCGGGCTGAATTCGGCCCACGCATGCCAGGGCCGCAAAAGGCAAAACTGACCCACGCACAGGACGCAGGCGACGCCCGATGCAAGCCCCGTGAGGCGCACCGAACCGAACCGGCCCACGGTCTCGGCGCTCAGGACGAGATAGATGCCGTAGGAGATGGCACTGCACAGCACGAGCATGCTGCCCCAGACGATATGACCGGCGCCACGCTGGACCGAGGCGGCGGCTTCGTCACCGAACGCAAACAGCACGCCGGCGTAGCTCACGGCCAACGCCAGGGCCTGCGGACGCGATACCGGCCGCCGGGACCGCAGCGACACGATGACGAGGACAACGGTGGGGTACACATAAAGGATCAGACGCTCCAGTGAGGCGCTGATGTATTGCAGGCCGGAGAAGTCCAGCACGCTGGCCAGGTAGTAGCCGCTGAAACCCAGCACCAGGATGCGGCCGTGCTCCGCGCGTGTCAGCGCAGGTTTGCCGCGGCCGCCCCACCAGGTCATGGCGATGAAGAAGGGCCAAGCCAGCAGCATGCGCAGGGCAACCGCCGCCGTGGCATCGATGCCGTGGCGGTACAGCAGCTTGGCGACGATGGCCTTGCCGGAAAAACCGACAGCTCCGGCCAGTGCCAGGGAATATCCCTTCCATACCCGCGGCACGACAAGCATGCGTGAAGCGGCTGCTAGTGCGCACTGCCCGCCGGCGCGGCCGGAGCTGCGGGCGTTTGAGCCGGGGCCGCGGGTACCGCGTTGGCCGGTGCTGCGTCAGCGGCAGGAGGGGCCGGCTGCTGCGTGGTGCCCGGCAGCGGCGTGGTGCCCGGCTGCTGCGTGGTGTCCGGCAGTTGCCACGGGATCACCGTGACCGAATCGACCCAGTATTCCGTATCGCCAAAGCACGATCCGGGCAAGCCCCGGTGCTGCTCATAGTGCAGGGTTACGCGCTGGCCCACGGACTTGGTGATCTGGGCGGCAACGCTTTCATCGCGCACCGTGAACGGAAAGATCTCGGGTGCTGTGCCGGGCAGGCTCACCATGGCGACTTCGCCTTCCCAGGTCTTGCAGATCCAACCCTTGTGGCTGAATTTCTGTACCCAGCCGGCGCGCTCGCCGCTGGAGTACGACCACTTGAAGACGACGGCGAGGTAGAGGGCGATGAGCGCGGTCACGCCCAGGAGGAAGTAGAGGCCGATGCGTTTGAACATGGTTGGCTGCTTTTGAGGACAAGCGGGGGAAGGTCTTAACGGCGGCGCAGGTAGTGCACGAATTCCTTGCCGACCGTGGTCTGCCCCAGCAGGGGATTGCCGGTCTGGCGGGCAAAAGCCTGGAAATCGCGCACCGAACCGGGGTCGGTGGACACTATCTTGAGTACCTGGCCGCTTTGCATATCCGCGAGCGCTTTCTTGGCGCGCAGGATGGGCAGCGGACAACTGAGCCCGCGGGTATCGAGCTCACGGTCCACCGGCCCGTCATCCGTCGCAGGGCCAGACGCAGGGGGCGTTTCGTTCATCACCGGTTCTCCAACGCGCTGCACAGGGCTGCGAGCCCCGTCACAGGCGCTCGCGCGCCCAGGACTCTACCGCCGCCAGGGCCTTGGGCAGGGCCGCGACATCGGTGCCGCCGGCCATGGCCAGATCCGGACGTCCGCCGCCCTTGCCCCCGATCTGCTGGGCCACGAAATTGACGAGATCTCCCGCCTTGATACGGCTGGTGGCGTTGGCGGTTACACCAGCCACCAACTGTACCTTGCCGTCCGTGACGGCGGCCAGGACGATGGCCGCCTTGTCCATGCGGCCCTTGAGCTGGTCCACGGTATCGCGCAGCTGCCGCGCGTCGACGCCTTCGAGGACGGCGGCAATGACGCGCACACCCGCAATATCGATGGCGCGATTGGCCAGTTCCTCGCCCTGCCCCGCGGCGAGCTTCTGCTGCAGGCGCTGGATTTCCTTTTCATAGGACTTCACCTGCTCGAGGACCTGGGCGATACGCTGTGCCGCCTCGGCAACCGGGCTGCGGATGGTGGCCGCAATATCGCCCAGGCGGGCATCGATCTGTTGCACGTATTCGAGCGCACCGGCCCCGGTAACCGCCTCCAGGCGGCGCACGCCGGCCGCCACACCGCCCTCGGAAATGATCTTGAAGAAGCCGATATCGCCCGTTCGGGACACATGGGTGCCGCCGCACAGCTCGGTCGAAAAGCCCTCAGGTCCCTCGCCCATGGCGACGACGCGCACTTCATCACCGTACTTGTCGCCGAAGAACGCCAGCGCGCCAGCGCGGATCGCATCGTCATAGGCCATCTGGCGCACCGACACCGGGGCATTGGCGCGGATGGCCATGTTCACCTGTTCTTCCACGCGCCGGATCTCGTCGGCGGTCATCGCCTTGTCGTGCGAAAAATCGAACCGGGTCCGCGTGGCATCGACCAGCGAACCCTTTTGCTGAACGTGACTGCCAAGCACGGCGCGCAAGGCGGCGTGCAGGAGGTGGGTTGCCGAGTGATTGTGCCGGGTGCGGGCGCGCAGGCCGGGCTCGACACTGGCGTCAACGCGATCTCCGACGCGCAGCACGCCTTCGCGCACCTGACCGTGGTGGGCAAATACATCCGGCTGGAGCTTGTGCGTGTCATCGACCTGGAACAGCGCAGCGGCGGCGCGCAATGTACCCCGGTCTCCCACCTGGCCGCCGGATTCGGCATAAAAGGGCGTGCTGTCCAGCACCGCCATGCCGGTCTGACCCGCCGCCAGCTCTGCGACCGGCACATCGTCGCGATAAAGACCCAGCACCACGGCGCCGGTCTGCAGCGTGTCATAGCCGACGAAGCGCGTCAGCGGACCCTCGAAATGCACGTTGACGCTGGCCTTGAACTTGCCAGCCGCGCGCGCCTGTTCGCGCTGGCGGTCCATGGCGGCGTCGAATCCGGCAAGGTCCACGCCGATATTGCGTTCGCGAGCGATATCGGCGGTGAGATCCACCGGAAAACCGTAGGTGTCGTACAGGACGAAGGCGGTTTCACCATCGATGCGCGGGTCAGCCCGGCCGGCCAGCGCGGCAAAGGCTTCCGTGAGGATCTTCATGCCGTGCTCCAGCGTCTCGCCGAAGCGCTCTTCCTCCTGCAGCAGCACCGACTCGATGCGCCCGCGCGCCTCGGTGATTTCCGGGTAGGCCGCGCCCATTTCCCGGTCCAGGTCGGTCACCAGGCGATGGAAGAACGGCGTGCGGCAACCCAGTTGGTAGCCGTGCCGGAGGGCGCGGCGGATGATCCGGCGCAGCACGTAGCCGCGGCCTTCATTGCCGGGAATGACGCCGTCGGCGATCAAGAAGGCGCAGGCACGAATGTGATCGGCGATGACCTTGAGGGAATTGTCCTGCAGGTCGCCGGCGCCGGTGACACGCGCAGCGGCTCGGATCAGGTTCTGGAAAAGGTCGATCTCGTAGTTGCTGTGGACGTGTTGGAGCACC
>CAIQGU010000252.1 GCA_903871435.1 uncultured Burkholderiales bacterium
CGCGTTGCTGGCGGGCGCCGAACCGCGCTACCTGCCCACCACTCAGGAGAACGGCTTTCGCATGCCCTGGGAGGCGGTCAGCGATCAGGATTGGGCGCGGGTGCGGCTGGTCTACGCCTGCTCGCCCGGCAATCCCACCGGGCACGTCATGTCGCTGGCCGAATGGGCCGAGCTCTTCGACCTGGCCGACCGGCACGACTTTCTCATTGCGGCGGACGAATGCTATTCCGAGATCTACTTCGATGAATCCCGCCCACCCCTGGGCGCCCTGCAGGCCGCCTGGCAGCTGGGCCGGGCGCGCTTTGAACGGGTCGTGAGCTTCAGCAGTCTGTCCAAGCGCTCCAACGCCCCGGGGCTGCGCTCCGGCTACGTGGCCGGCGACGCCCGCGCCATCGCCCGCTTCCTCGCCTACCGCACCTACCACGGCTGCGCCATGGGGCCGGCCGTGCAGGCCGCCAGCGTGGCCGCCTGGAACGACGAGACCCATGTGATCGATAACCGGCTGCGCTACGCCGCCAAGTTCGCGCAGGCGCAGCCGCTCATCACCCGCGTACTGCCGGTGGCCATGCCTGACGCTGCCTTTTACCTTTGGGCGCGCACGCCCGCGCACCTTGCCGACACCGACTATGCAGCGGCGCTCTTCGCAGAGCAGAATGTCACCGTTTTGCCGGGCAGCTTCCTGGGCCGGGACGTGGGCGGGCACAATCCGGGCGCCGGATATGTGCGCCTGGCGCTGGTGGCCGATGCGCCTGACGTGGCCGAGGCCGCGGCCCGCATATTGGCGTGGACGGGCAAGCCCGCGCCCGTGTGGATCAACACCCAGACGGGCGCGCCGGCGACCCGCATTTCGGAGGCTTCATGAACCCGCAGGACATCATCGACCAGGCCTGGGAAGAGCGAAGCAGCATCTCGCCCGCCTCTGCTCCGCCCGCCCTGCGCGCCGCCATCGATACCGTGCTGGACCAACTGGACAGCGGCACGCTGCGCGTGGCGGAAAAGACCGGGGATGACTGGGTGGTGCATCAGTGGATCAAGAAAGCCGTGCTGCTGTCGTTTCGCCTGCGCGACAATGCCGTGCTCGCCACCGGGGGCGATTCGCCGCTGCGTTTTTACGACAAGGTCGACACCAAGTTCGGCACGTTTAGCGAGGCGGATTTTCGTGCGGCGGGCGTGCGCGTGGTGCCGCCAGCGGTGGCCCGGCGCGGCGCCTTCATCGGACGCAACGTGATCCTCATGCCCTCGTTCGTCAACATTGGCGCCTATGTAGGTGAAGGCACCATGGTCGATACGTGGGCAACGGTGGGCTCGTGCGCCCAGATCGGCAAGAACGTGCATCTTTCCGGGGGCGTGGGTATCGGCGGTGTGCTCGAACCCGTGCAGGCATCCCCCACCATCATCGAGGACAACTGCTTCATCGGCGCCCGTTCCGAAGTCGTGGAAGGCGTGATCATCGAGCAGGATGCGGTGCTCTCCATGGGCGTGTTCATCGGCGCCAGCACGCGCATCTATGATCGCGAGAACGGCAAGATCCTGTACGGCCGGGTGCCCCGGGGCGCGGTGGTCGTCCCCGGCTCGCTGCCGGCCAAGGATGGCAGCCACAGCCTGTACTGTGCGGTCATCGTCAAGCGCGTCGACGCGCAGACCCGCGCCAAGACGGCCATCAACGAACTGTTACGCAGCGTGGCAACGGAGGAGTAGCGCCTTGAAACTGGAAAAGCTCTTCGCCCTGATGGCCGAGAAAAAGGCCTCCGATCTCTTCCTGGCGGCGGGGTCCCCCATCACCATCAAGATCAACGGCGTGTGCGTGCCCATCAGCCAGGAGCGGCTGCTGCCGCAGAAGGTGACCGAACTGCTCACCGAGCGCCTGAGCGACGCCCAGTTTCGCGAGCTGGAAGAAACCTGCGAGCTCAACATCGGCATACCGGTGCAGGGCCTGGGCAGCTTCCGCCTGAGCGCCTTTCGGCAGCGCGGCACCATTTCCGCGGTGCTGCGCTACATACCCACGGAAATTCCCCACCTGGATGACCTGCAACTGCCCGCCGCGCTCAAGGACCTGGCCTTGTCGCGCCGCGGCCTGGTGCTGGTGGTGGGCGCGGCCGGCTCGGGCAAGTCCACATCGATTGCCTCGATGATCGACTACCGCAACGAACTGCAGACCGGGCACATCCTCACCTTCGAAGACCCCATCGAGTTCCTGTTCCTCCTTCTCCTCCTTCTC
>CAIQGU010000253.1 GCA_903871435.1 uncultured Burkholderiales bacterium
CAAGCCGTGGGCAAGCCGGTTGTTGCGGGAACCGCCATGTGCCCCATCGCGGGGCGTGGTGCCCGACCCCGTGGCTGCCCGCCCCTGGCCGGCGCGCGAAGGCCAGCGCCGGTTGCAGCGCCGCCGCCTGTCGCGTCAGCGCAGTGAGGGTTCGAAGTCAGCGTCCAGCACTGTGCCAAAGGTGTAGCCGTCGGCCAGTATCTGCCGCACCACCTCCTCGAGCTTGGCCACGGTATTGGGATGGATCTCGTGCATGAGCACGATGCCGCCGTTGCGCGCCCGCACGGCGGACACCACATGGCCCACGTAGTCGGCCCGGTACTGGGGCAGGACGCCGCACGACGTGGCCTCCTGGAAGTCGACCGCGCCGGTTTTTTCAAACGCCCAGTCGCAGGAATCGATGTGCCAGCCCACGATACGGTAACCGCGCGTGTGCACCAGGGTGTTGGTCTCGCACGATGAATTGCCGAAGGGATAGCGAAACAGCTTCTGCGGAGGGGCGCCGGCAGCGCCCAGCAGCGCCTCCTCGCGCAGCACCTCATCGGCCTGCAGCGCAGGGGCGATCTCGTGGAAGTTGGGATGGTTCCAGGAATGGTTGCCGACGATCTGGTGGTGCGCATCGCGCACCCGGGCCACCAGCTCCGGATGGCGCTGCATCTTCTCGCCGATCATGAAGAAGGCGGCCGTGATGTTGTAGCGCGCCAGGACGGCGAGGATCTGCTCGGTCTGGCCGGGCTCGGGGCCGTCGTCAAAGGTGAGGGCGACGCGCTTTTGCGGCGGGCGCGTGCTGATGTCCGATTCGAACCGGCAGTTGTCGATCAGCAGCTGGGGCGCGATATTGAGCTTGTCGTCGAGGCGCTGGAGATGATGACGCCGGATGGTGGCGATTTCCTGCGAGTGTGCGTGTTCCGTTGGCGCAGGAGTTGGCATGGCCGTGTTTGTCGCCATGGCTGTCGCCGCGCCCGGGCGCGACTGCGCTCCGGGTGCCGTCGCGGGGGCGGGAGGCGCTGCGGTCGGGTCGGCTGCGGCCGGCGCCGGGGGTGCGTGGCCGGCCGGCTCGGCGGGCGCCGGTAGCGGTGAGACCATGGACGCCGGCGCCGCGCCGGCGCTCGTAACGGGCGGTGCTGTCACGCTGGCGCAGCCAGACGACAGGACAGTGGCCACCGCTAACGCAACCCAAGCCCGCGCAGCGCTGGTCGCACCCACAGGGCCGCAATTTCGCTCCCGTTGGTGCTGCGCCGTGCCGTTCCGTCTCATGCCATGGAGAACACGACCAGCTTGTTGCCGTCCAGGTCGCGGAAATATCCGCCGAAGAAATCCGGCCCGCGCTCGCCGACGGCCCCCTCGTTGATGCCACCCAGGGCCAAGGCCTTGGCGTGGACCCGCGCCACTTCATCGCGCGACAGCACCTGGATGCCGGCCATGGTGCCGTTGCCAACCGTAGCGGGCTTGCCGTCGAAGGGCCGCATGATGCCCAGGCTGGGCGCCTTGGGGGACGTGCCCCAGGCAATGCCGCGGTCGAACTCCCAAAGCCGCTTGGCGCCAATCTCCGCGAGCAGCGTATCGTAGAAATGGGCCGCCCGCGGCA
>CAIQGU010000254.1 GCA_903871435.1 uncultured Burkholderiales bacterium
AGTGCCCTGGCCGGCTTGCAGGCGTCGCGGGCGCGCGAGGGCGCCGCCTTGCGCACCGCCCTCCTCGAACGCTGCGATGGCATCACGCGCATCCTGGGCCAATTGCGCGAGGCCGTTCCCCGCATCCTTGCGGACGCAGAGCGCCGCCTGCAGGAGCGCCTGTCGCAGGCCTTGGGCAGCGCGCTGGCCGGCAGCGCGCTCTCGCGCGAGGAAATCAACGACCGCATCCGCCAGGAGCTCACCCTGCACGGCATGCGCGCCGACATTGCCGAGGAAATGGACCGGCTGAGCACCCATGTCACGGAAGTGCGGCGCACGCTGGCGCAGGGCGGGGCGGTAGGCCGGCGCCTGGATTTCCTGATGCAGGAGCTCAATCGCGAAGCCAACACCATAGGCTCCAAGGCGAGCGCCGTCGACATGACCAACGCGGCCGTCGAACTCAAGCTGCTCATCGAGCAGATGCGCGAACAGGTGCAGAATCTGGAATGAACCGAACCACAGCTTGCATCGGGGTACGCTGGCATGGCGTGCCCCCCGTCACAGCCCATTGCGGAGCGGCACCCGTGGACTATTTTTCCCGCATTTTTCCCGGCAAGATCCACCCCGTGTCCGGTCCAGCTCGGATCCCATGCCGGCTCAGGGGACAGCAATGAGCCCTTCGTCCTCGGCATCACCACCGTCACGTTCCGGGCGGCAGGTTTTCATGGTGGTGGCGCCTTCCGGCGCTGGCAAGTCCTCCCTGGTCAATGCGCTGCTGGCCCGCGACAGCGCCATCTCCCTGTCGGTCTCCTGCACGACGCGGCCACCACGGCCAGGCGAGACCGATGGCCGCGAATATCACTTCGTGGATGTCGCCGAGTTCCAACGGCGCAAGGCCAACGGCGAATTTCTGGAGAGCGCGGAAGTGCACGGCAACTTCTACGCCACCTCACGGCGGGAAATCGAACGCCGTCTCGACGGCGATACCGATGTGCTGCTGGAAATCGACTGGCAGGGTGCCCGTCAGGTGAAGGCCCTGTTTCCCGGCGCAGTGGGTATTTTCATCCTGCCACCTTCCATCGACGCGCTCGACGAGCGCCTGCACAAGCGCGGCCAGGATAGCGCGGCCGTGATCAAACGCCGCCTGCTCGCCGCTGGCAGCGAGATCGCGCGCGCACCGGAATTCGATTACATCATCGTGAACCAGGAATTCGACGTGGCGCTGGCCCAGCTCGCCGCCGTCGTCACCGCCACGCGCCTGCGCTACGACGCGCAGGCCGCGCAGAATCACGAGCTGTTTGCCCAGCTGGGCATATTGCCCGGCTGATAGGGTTGCGCGGCCGGCGCCTGCCGTGCACGCCGGCCGGCCTGACGCTCAACCGTGGCGTTCTTTTTCCTCGCGCTCGTTGCGTGGCTTGGGTGCAGGCGCTTGCGGCGCAGGCGCGGCGGGCCGCGGCGCAACAGCGGGTTGCGGAGGCTGCGCAACCGGACGCTGCGGAGGTGCGACGCGCGGCGCTTCCGCTGCGGGAACCGGCGGGGCGATGCGCGGCTGCGGCGCGGGCTGCGGTGCCGGCCGTACTGCGGGCTCCTGACGCGGCATGGAATCGAAGCCACGTTCGGCGCCGGGGCGCTGATTGGGCTCAGGCCGCTGTGCTGGCTGGCGGCTCGGCTCTTGGCCAGGCTGTTGCCCCGGCTGTGGCGCAAATTGCCGCCCCGCTTGCTGCGGCGGCGATTGCGGCACCTGTTGCACCGGCTGTGGCCCCGGGCGCTGTGCCGGCTGCTGGCGCTGCGCCGGATCGAAGCGCTGGCCGGGGTTGGCGGCTGGCCGCTGCACCAGTGCTGGTTGCGCAACGACGGGTCGTACAGGACGCGCCTCGGGAAGATGCACGAAACCCTGGCGCGGCGAAAAATTGCGTATGGGGGTCGGGCTGGCGGGCACCGGGGCCGCCACCCGCACCACCGGTTGCTGGGCGGCGGCAAGGTGGGCAAGCCGCGGCGCGGCCATGGTCAGCGGCCGTCCGTTGGCGGTCACGCCCGCCGGCGCCACGATCTGCACGTGGCCTTCGTCGCCACCGCGGACCTGCATGCCGCGATGCAGGGCCGGCGGGGACCCCACCACGACGGCCGGAGCCGTGCCAAGCGGAGCCGGCACGATGATGCCGTGCCGTGAACCGGGCGGCGGCGGCACAAAGACGCCCTCGGGCCCGTCGCAGCGCGGGCCGCGCACCACGCCGGGACGCGGTTCCACCACCAGCACCGTCACGCCAATGGCGGGCGCGATGAACACGGCGCCCGGCGCACGCCAGTATCCCGGCACAAACACCACGATGCCACCGCGGTTCTCGTAATACGGTTGCGTCCATCCGTAGCCCGCGTAGGGCGGCGCCAGCCAGCGGCCGTGGGCCCAGACCCAGTCGCCCTGCCACACCCAGTAACCACCGGTCCAGTACGCACCGTAGAACGGCATGGGGCCTGGCTCCTCGACGAGCATGGGCGGGGGCGCCCAGGGCACGCCGATGGGCTCGGGTTCCTCGTTGGGCGGATCCAGGTACACGCTCACCACCGGCGGTGGGGGCGGCGGAACGTAGTCTTCATCGGTTTGCGCATAGGCAGGGTCCTGACCATACGCGCTGCCATCCGGTGGCGGCGCGTAGCCGTCGGGCGGGGGCGGTGGCACGTATTCGGGGGGCGGCGGTGGGACATATTGCGGCGGCGGCGGCGGAACATACTGCGCCGGCGGCACGTACCGTGGCGGGGGCGGTGGAATATAAGCCGGCGGCTGGGAGCGTACGGGCGCCACGACGCAGGCCGTGAGGCCGAACACCGCGGGTACAACGAATACAAGTAGCCGTTTCACGAAATGCTCCTGCTGATAATGGGTTGGCAATACCGCCAGGCCCCGGATAGCCGCGCACCACGCGCGCCACATGTAGCTCGAACGCGGCCGTACATCAAGCCGTTGACGATACCCGGGTACGAATCGCCCGACTATTACACATGGAAACAGTTCGCGAGCGGTAGACGCGCTCGCTCACGTAGCACGTTCGCATGGGCGCCCCGGGGACGCGGAAATTGCGCGCTGCACCAATCCCCTTCCGGCGCGCGGTATACTCCTGATTTACAGAATTTCGCGTCCCTCTTCCGATCGCGACGCAACGTCTTACTGGATGGAAACCGCACCATGGCCCGTATCACCGTTGAAGATTGCCTCAAGCAGATCCCGAACCGGTTCCAACTCG
>CAIQGU010000255.1 GCA_903871435.1 uncultured Burkholderiales bacterium
CGACGCCGGACCGCAGCACGCCGCCCACGCGTGCAGCGCGCGCAATCAGGGATTCGTGTTCGATGACATCCAGCACGGCGGCAGCGGCCGCGCAGCAGACGGTGTTGCCACCGAAGGTATTGAAGTAACCGGTGTGTGCGGCCAGCGATTCGAGTATTTCGGCGCTCGTCACAACGGCCGCAATGGGCATGCCATTGCCCATGGGCTTACCCATCACCACGATGTCCGGCGTAATGCCGTGGCGGGAGAAAC
Source organism: uncultured Burkholderiales bacterium (assembly GCA_903871435.1). Classification (GTDB taxonomy): domain Bacteria; phylum Pseudomonadota; class Gammaproteobacteria; order Burkholderiales; family Burkholderiaceae_F; genus GJ-E10. The sequence goes on from CAIQGU010000255.1 coordinate 253, forward strand.
CCCACATGCCGGAACCGGTACGGCCAAAGCCGGGTTGGACTTCATCGGCCACGTACAAACCGCCCGCGCGATGCACGGCGTCAACCGCCGGGCGCAGGAATCCGGCAGGATCGGCGAACACGCCGTCGCTGGTGAACAGGGTGTCGGTAACCAGGGCCGCGAAGCGGATGCCGTGCCGCTCCAGATCATCGATGGCCGCCTGCACGGCAGCAGCAAAGTGCTCAGCCACCGGCCCGGTGCCGCGAAAACCGTCGGGTGCTGCAACCGTGCGAACATGCGCGCCCAGTGCCACGCCAGAGCCGAAGGCCGGCGTGATTTGCGCCACTGCCATCGAGTGGCCATGGTAGGCAAAGCGCGTGACCACCAGGCCGGTTCCGCCTGTCTGGTACTGCGCCATGCGCAGCGCCAGGTCCACGCTCTCCGTGCCGCTGGACGTGAACAGCACGCGCGACAGCGGTGCCGCGAAATGCCCCAGCAGGCGTTCAGCATAGGACGACACCACATCGGACAGGTAGCGGGTGTGCGTGTTGAGCTGGGCCGCCTGCCGGGCGATGGCCTCCACGACGTGGGGATGGCAGTGACCCACGGAGGGCACATTGTTATAGGCATCGAGGTAGCGGCGCCCGTCGTGGTCGAACATCCAGACGCCTTCGGCCCGCACAAAGTTGAGCGGACGCGCGTAGAACAGCGGCACGCCGGAACCGAAGGTGCGGCCGCGCCGCTCCAGCAGGTTGCGCTCCACGGGATCGAGGGCGCTCATCCCTGCCGCTGCGAAATTGTTGAGCGCCAGCATGGACTGGGACATGGTTACGGCCTCTTGATGAAATGGCGCGCGGCCGGCGGCAATACGGCCGACCGGACCGCAAGCGCTACAGGTCCAGATGCGGCGGCAGGCGCCGGAAGCCCCGGCTTTGAATGACGATGTATGCGACTCCCAGCCCAAGCCACGCGGTGCCAATGATAAGGGCCAGCCGGTCCATGCTGAGCCAGACCGTGCCAATAACGGCGGCACCCACCAGAGGCAGCAACAGGTACCGGATGTGCCCGGTACCGGCCGGCCGCCCGTCCGCCGATACGCGGGTACCTGGCGCCACCTCGCCCTGGCGGCGAACATAGTAGAGCCAGACCACGGCCAGGTTGAGCAGGGCAAAGGCAAACAGCGCACCGTAGTTCACAAGGTTGGACAGGGTGTCGATATTGGACAGGTTGCCCAGGATGAACTCGACCGCGACGATGATGCAGATGTTCCAGTGCGGTGTTTTCCAGCGTCCGCCCACGGCGGCAAAGACCGCCTTGGGCAAAAGGGTGTCGCGCCCCATGCCAAACAACAGCCGGGCACCGGCGGCAGTGGCCACCACATTGAACACGGCAAGTTCCACGAGGTATCCCGCGGTAAAGAAGCGGCCGAAGTTCTCGCCACCGGCCCGTAGCGAAACCTGGAACAGCGTAGTGTTGACCCAATTGTCATCGCCGATAAAGTTGCGCCAGTCGGGAATTACCA
>CAIQGU010000256.1 GCA_903871435.1 uncultured Burkholderiales bacterium
CCGGCCGGGGGACACCACCACGCGCTTCATCTTGTAACTCGACTGCTCCTCCAGCACTGTATAGCTGCCCCAGGGGCGGTGGACTGTGCGGTGCAGGCGGTATTCCTCCTTGCCCTCCAGACGCAGCTGCGAGACCACGTGCTTCACATCCTGTACGCGGCTACGGTCGGCTACCAGAAAGGCGTCCGGCGTATCGACCACTATCAGATTCTCGACACCGACCAGCGCGACCACACGCTGCGGACTGTCGACGTGACAGCCCGTCGATTCATGCATGATGGCGCGCCCGTTGATGGTATTGCCCGCTGCATCCGGTGTCTGCAAGGCGCTCATGGCGTCCCAGTTGCCGACGTCGCTCCAGCCCGGGTCGCACGCAACCACCGCGACGTGCGCCGACTTTTCCAGGATCGCGTAATCGATGGAAATATTCTCGACCGCCTTGAAGAGGTCCGCTTTGAGTTCAAGCTGATGGTGGCCGTTGCCGGCCGAGCGCGCGCCGCCCGCGCGTGCGGCCTCCGCTGCGGCCAGCAGCACCGGCGCATGGGCAGCAAATTCGCGCAGGATGGTCCCCGCCGTGAAGCAGAACATGCCGGCATTCCACAGATAGTTGCCGCGCGCGAGATAATTCTCGGCCGTGGCCTGGTCGGGCTTTTCGACAAAGCGCAGCACGCGCTCACCGGCCGTCTCGAGGTAGCCGAAACCCGTTTCCGGATGATCCGGCGTGATCCCGAAACAGACCAGGTCGCCGGCGGCGGCCAGCGCCTCAGCGCGCACGACCGCGGCCGCAAACAGGGCGGGCTGGCGAATCACATGGTCAGCCGGCAGCACCAGCAGGATCGCGTCGTCTCCGGCAAGTTCGCGCGCCTCGAGTGCGGCAATCGCCACCGCCGCTGCGGTATTGCGCCCGAACGGCTCCAGCACATAGCGCGTGCCGAGCTCGTCCGTATTGACTTCGGCGTATTCATCGGCGGTACGGAAATAAAACTCGCGATGGGTCACCGTGATGACTTCGCGCACGCCAGGCAGGGCCTGCGCGCGCAGGAAAGTCTGCTGCAAGAGGCTGTGGCCGCCATCCGGGCGCAGGAAGGGTTTGGGGTTGAGCTCGCGCGAAGCGGGCCACAGCCGCGTGCCGGCACCACCGGAAAGAATGACGGGAATCAGCATGGAAGCACTCGATGGAGTGGAAAAAGAAACACGGCCGGCAGGACTTTCAGCGCGTCACCAGCGGCGGGATGGGATCGCCTGCGATACAGGCATTGATGCGCTCGGACAAGGATTGATAGCAGCGCTGGTAGATGTCCGGGTCGCCATCTTCGAGCGCATCGCACTCGCCGCTGTCGCCAGACAGGGCGCGGCAGGCGCCGAGATTCTTTGGAGCGGTCGCAGCCGAGCTCTGACTGTCCTCATAAATCACGGTGTCCAGCCGCAAGCCGGGGCTTGCACCCGAATTCCCCATGCTGCCATTCGCCGTGCCGACCACGCCCACCGTCCCACCCGGCGTCGGCGAGGCAGCGCCCGGGCCAGGCATGGTGGAAGGCACGGCGCCGATGCCTGCTGGCGTACCGGACGGCGTGGCGCCCGGCCCGGGCGCTGCGCCCAGTCCTGCGGCCGGCAACAGCGCCGGTGCGACAAGGGCATCGAGTGCGGGTGGCGACGGATTATCCAGAGGAGCGACCGGTTTGCGGCGCGCCTTGCGCGGTGGCCGGGGCAGATAGTCGCCCGGCGTGACCGTTGGCATGGTCGGCTGAGGCAGCGCGTACCCTGGCGGCAGACTTGCCTGCTGCTGGCCGTCAGCGCCCAATACGCCCGGTGCGCCGGAGGGCTGGATACCGCTGAACACGCCTGCACTGGCGTTCGCAGCCGGCTTGACCGTCGAGGCATCCGGGCTTGGCGCCGTCGTACGCTGGGGGGCCTGCATGCCCGCCACAGCGTCGCGAGTACTGCTGCGCGCACCGGTCAAGGCAGATGCCACGCTGCTCGCGCTGGCGGCCGCGCCAGCGGTGCCGGCTGTGCGAGCAGCCGTGCTTCTCGTAACCGAAGGCCCCTGGGCGACCGTGCCCGTCTTTCCGGCGCCACCCTTGGCGACAGGGCTGTCGCTGGACTGGCGGCCCGACGCTGTGGCAGACCCCGCCTGCGCTGCGCCCGCCGGACCGTCAGGTACGCTGATGCCCGC
>CAIQGU010000257.1 GCA_903871435.1 uncultured Burkholderiales bacterium
CCATGGTCTTCGTCCTGCTGGCCTACGGCGGCTGGAGTGACGCGGCGACCCTGTCCGCAGAAATGCGCGATGCGCGCCGTGGCATCGCCTTTGCGCTCATCGGCGGCATGAGCATCGTCAGCGCGCTCTACCTGGGCGCCAACTGGGGTTATGTGCGCGTGCTGGGTCTCGACGGCCTTGCCGATAGCCATGCGCCCGCGGCCGATGTCATGCGCACGGCATTCGGCCGCCCGGGGGAGATCCTCATCGTTGCCACGGTGGCTACCGCAGCCATATCGGTAATGAACGCGCTGCTCATCGTTGGCGCGCGCACCACGTTTGCGGCCGCGCGCGACCTCACCGCCCTGCGCGGGCTGGGCAAGTGGGACGCGCGCCGCGGCACTCCCGCGCATGCCATGGTGGCCATGGGGTGCGTGGCCATATCGCTGATCGGTTTCGGCAGCATCACGCGTGGCGGCTTCGCCACCATGGTGGACTATCTCGCGCCCGTGTACTGGTTCTTTCTGTCGCTGAGCGCGCTGGCGGTCATCGTGCTGCGCTATCGATATCCGGACACGCCGCGTCCTTTCCGGGTGCCGGGGTATCCGGTTACGCCGGTGGTGTTTTTCTTGAGTTGCCTCTACACCCTGTATGCCAGCCTCGCGTATGTGCAGGTGGGTGCCTTGGTGGGAGTTGGAGTCTTGGCGGTGGGTGGGGTGCTGCTTTTGTTCCAGCGGCGGTAGCATTGTCGTGGCACTACGCAGGCGTGTGGCGGGTATGCCTCGCCGCCGAGCCTTACCAAAAGCGCATCGGATCAGACAGCCCAACCCGGCTGCATCCCCGTATCAAACCGCAGGTTATGCACCCCCACCACCCCCGGCAGCTCGCGGATCTGACGCAGGACCGCCGCCGGTATCTCGCCGTCCACCGACACCAGGCACACCGCATCGCTGCCGGGCGTGGCCCGTCCCAGGTTGAAGTTGGCGATGTTCACACCCGCTCGTCCCAGTGCGGTGCCCAGGCTGCCGATGAAACCCGGCGTGTCCTTGTTGCGTACGAAGAGCATGTGCGCGGTGAGCTCGGATTCCAGCGCCACTCCATCGATGCCGATGAGCCGCGGCTTGCCGCTGAAGAGCGTGCCCGCCAGTCGCAGCGTGCCGGCTCCCGTGTGTACCGCCACGCGCATGAGCGTGTGGTAGTCGCCCTCGGTCTCGCGCCGCGTCTCGGCGACGGCGATGCCACGGTCGCGGGCGATCAGCGGCGCATTGACGGTGTTGACGAACGCCGATGAGGGCCTGAGCAGTCCCATCAGCAGCGCGTTGCCCAGAGGCCGCGTATTGAGGGTTGCCACGTGGCCTTCAAACGCAAGTTCCACGGAAGCGATGCCCCCGTCGACGATCTGGCCGACCAGCACGCCCAGCTGTTCGGCAAGTTTCATGTACGGCCGCAGCCGCGGCGCATCCTCGGCTGACAGCGGCGCCATGTTGAGCGCATTGCTCACGGCGCCCGTGAGCAAAAAGTCGCTCATCTGCTCGGCAATCTGCATGGCCACG
>CAIQGU010000258.1 GCA_903871435.1 uncultured Burkholderiales bacterium
TCAGGAAAGATCATCAGGTCGTCCGCAACGCTCGACGCGAACGTGTCGTTGGCGTTGCTCGCCGTCGAGAAGTTGCCGCCGACCGCTGCCATCTCTGCACGTGCACGTGGTGATGGTGGCGCTGGTGCCCAAGACCTTTCTGTTGATGATTCGTGGGCGGTGACGGATTGCCCTCACCCCCGGCCCCTCTCCCGCGTCGCGGGCGAGGGGAGATTTTGGCGGCTACGGTTTGACTTCGAATGAAGTTCTCCGGACCAAGCTCTCAGGGAACATGAAATGAAAATATTCAGCCGTTCTAATCCGGCACCCATGCTCAGCGCAAGTGACCAGCACGCGTTGCTCAAGGACGCCCGCGCGCTCCTCACGCCGCCCGCACGGCGGCTGTTCCTGGGCCGCGGATTGACGGTGGGCGGTCTCGCCATGCTCACCGGCTGCAGCATCACCAATTCCGAAGAAGCCGATCAGGCGCTGATGAAGATCTCGCGCTTCAACGACCGGGTGCAGGGCTGGCTGTTCGATCCGAAGGCACTGGCGCCCACCTACCCGGCGTCCATGATCACGCAGCCGTTTCCCTTCAACGCCTTCTATTCCGAGGAGGAGGCGCCAACGATCGATGGCCAGGGTTTTTTCCTGCAGGTGAGCGGCAAGGTTGCCCGCCGCGACATCTGGTCGCTGGAGCAACTGTCCGCGCTGCCGCAGGAGGAGCAGATCACCCGCCACATCTGCGTGGAAGGCTGGAGCGCCATCGGCCGCTGGGGCGGCGTGCGTTTTTCCACCTTCCTGGAGCGCATCGGCGCCGACACCACCGCCCGGTACGTCGGCTTCAAATGTGCCGACGACTATTTCACCAGCATCGACATGCCGACGGCGATGCATCCGCAAACCCTCCTGGCGTTGACCTATGATGGCGCAACCCTGCCGCGCAAGTACGGCTTCCCCATGAAGCTGCGCATGCCGACCAAGCTGGGCTACAAGAACCCCAAGCACATCGTCGAGATCTACGTCACCAATGATTATCCGGGCGGATACTGGGAAGACCAGGGCTACAACTGGTTCGGCGGCTCCTGACCGGCGCGCGACCATCGTGCGGGCAGCGCGTGCCGCGGAGCCCACGCCATGAGCGCACCGCAAACCGCCGTTGATTCGCGTCCGGCACTGGTGCTGTTCTCCGGTGGCCAGGACTCCACCACCTGCCTCGCCTGGGCCCTGGAGCGCCATGCGCATGTCGAAACCGTGGGGTTCGACTACGGTCAGCGCCATAGTGTCGAGCTCACGCAGCGGCGCGTCGTGCGCGAGCAGATTGCGGCGGCATTTCCCGCATGGGCGCCGCGCCTGGGGCCGGACCACGTCCTCGATCTGGCGGTTCTGGGCAGCATCAGCGAATCCGCGCTGACCCAGGACCGCGCCATCGCCCTGCAGGACAACGGCCTGCCCAACACCTTCGTGCCGGGCCGCAACCTGGTTTTTCTCACCTTGGCGGCCGCCCTGGGCTACCGGCGTTCGATACGGTTGCTGGTGGGCGGCATGTGCGAGACGGATTTCTCTGGTTATCCGGACTGCCGCGACGCAACCTTGCAGGCGCAGCAGCGCGCGCTGGCCCTCGGTCTGGCCGAGGACGTGCAGATACTCACCCCGCTCATGTGGCGCGATAAGGCGCAGATCTGGGCGCTGGCCCATGAGCTGGGCGGCGCGGCACTGATATCTCTGGTGGTGGAACATACCCACACCTGCTACCTTGGCAATCGGGAAACCCGGTATGACTGGGGATACGGTTGCGGGACCTGCCCAGCCTGCGAATTGCGGTCCGCCGGGTGGACCCGGTGGCGCGCCCAAACGCCAGCCACGGGCGATAGCAAGCTTTCGGGCACTTAAGTTTTTTCGCGAAACGCCGTTTAGGGGATGTGCCGGCTCCTGCCGGTGCCTGCCGGGGATTTTCCGGAAATCAGGAGGCCAGGACAGGGCGGATGCCGCTCCCCCGGCCTTTCCGGCATGTTGACCTGAAACGGAGCATTTCCATGATTCGAGCCTTTAGCACGATCCGCCATTTTGCCGCCGCCTTTGTCGGCGCGGCCAGTCTGGGCCTGCTGGTGACCCCGGCCTGGTCCACCTGTACGCCCCCGAAACTGACCGCGGGAGAGCGCCCGCTATTCCGTGCCGACGACGAAGTCGTCCACGCCTCCACGGGGCTTACGTGGAAGCGCTGCAGCGTGGGTCAGCACTTTGACGATGGCAAGTGCAATGGGACCGCGACGCAACTTACGTGGGAAGGCGCGCAGAAGGCGACCGCCGCCGCGGGTGACGATTGGCACCTGCCCAGCGAGGCCGAGCTTCAGACCCTTCTGGCGAGCTACTGCAGCGCGCCGGCCATCGATACGGCGGCGTTCCCGGAAACGCCGTCCACCAAGTATTGGTCCTCAACAGCAGACGGCGCGCAGGGTGCCTGGTACGTCGATTTCGAGCAAGGCGGCGGCAATGGCGCAACGCTGCGCAGCACCACCGCGGCGGTGCGGCTGGTGCGCGTAAAGCACGAACGCTAAGGCGATATCCCTGGGTAAGCCGCTCCCGAGCCCCCGGGCGGCGGAGCGGCTTTCAGCGCATGTTGCCGGTGTGCCCCAGCGAGTAGCGCCCCGGCTGCGGCCATACCGTGAGGCCATGCGGCTCCAGCCCCACGGGGATGCGCTGCACGGCCCCGCTTGCCGTGTCGAATACATAGACCTCATCGTCGAAGCGGCCCGATAGCCATAACTGCTTGCCGTCGGCGCTCACATTGCCCATGTCGGGACTGCCGCCGCCCGGTATGGGCCAGGTGGCCACCACCCTGCGGCTGGCAAAATCGATGACCGCAACGCCGCCCTTGCCATGGCGCGCGCCGTGCACCTTGTTGGAACCGCGGTTGGAGACGTAGAGCTGCGTGCCGTCGCGGCTGGGATACAAGCCGTGCGCCCCTACGCCCGTGGGTATTTTGCCGATCTGCGTGAAATGTTCGCCATCGATGACGAAGACGCCATCGGCCATCATGTCGGCAACGAAGAACACCGCGCCGTCGGGCGAGACGCGAATGTCCTGCGGCATGCCGCCGCCGTCGAGCTTGAGCATGCCCGCAACCTTGCGATGGATGAGATCGATCTTGGCAATGGCCGCGGTGAATTCGCAGGTGAAGATGGCGTAGCTGCCGTCCATGGCGAAATCGGCGTGATTGATGCCCTTGCAGCCCGGCACGGCAAGCGAGGAATGCAGGGCCATGGTGTGCGGGTCGCGAAAGTCGAGCCGTTGGTGCGCCTCGGCCACCACGATGGCCTCGCTGCCATCCGGCAGGAAATACATGTTGTACGGA
>CAIQGU010000259.1 GCA_903871435.1 uncultured Burkholderiales bacterium
ATCAACCAGAGCGGACCGCGCCTGGGCGAGCTCACGGAAAGCATCGCCGGTGACCGCCTGCGGCGCGGTGGCAGTCCGCGCGAGGTAGCGGCGGCGGAGCAACTGGTCTCGCTGCACCAGCGCATCACCAAGAATGCCAACCTGGTCATCTCCAGCCAGTCGGCGCGCGGCGAAGAGACCCAGGCACTGGGACGTGACATACAGTCGTTCGCCGACGCGGTGCAGAACCTGCTGGCCACCACCGCCGACGGGGATACCCGCGACAAGCTCCTGGAACTGCAGCGCGATTACCGCGACCTGCTCGTTGTCCTGGCGGGCGCCGTCAACAGTCCGCAGGTCCTGCTGGATGCACGCAACGCCCAGATCACCATCAGCGCCGAGGCCGAGCCACTGCGCCTGCAGAGCGTCGACCTGGCGAACCGCTACTCCGAGCAGCAGCGGTCACGCTGGATCTACTACGGACTGCTCAGCGTTTTCTCCCTATTGGCGCTCGGCGCCGCAGCGGCTGTGGTGCGCGTGCTGCTGGCCGATTCACGGCGGCGTGCCGCGGAGGCCGAATCCGGGCGCGCCGAGGCACTGCGCCTGGAAGACATGGCCAAGCGCCGCAATGACCAGAACCAGGCCGCCATCTTGCGCCTCATGAATGAACTGCAGGAAGTGGCCGACGGCAATCTCACGATAGCCGCGACCGTGACCGAAGACATCACCGGCGCCATCGCCGACTCCATCAACTACACGGTGGAGGAACTGCGCACCCTGGTGGGCCGGATCAACCAGACGGCGGAACTGGTCAGCAATGCCGCCGGCGAATCGCGCGACATCGCCACGCGTCTGCTGGGTGCCTCCGAAGCGCAAAGCCGCGAGATCCGCGAGACGGGCGAACGCGTGTTGGGCATGGCCAGCCAGATTGGCGAAGTATCGGCGGGCGCCGGCGATTCGGCCAAGGTGGCGCGCGCGTCGCTGGAAGCCGCGGAACGGGGCCAGCGGGCGGTCTACAACCAGATCTCCGGCATGAACGAGATCCGCGAGCAGATCCAGGAGACCTCCAAGCGCATCAAGCGGCTGGGCGAGTCGTCCCAGGAAATCGGCGAGATCGTCGAACTCATTTCCGATATCACCGAGCAGACCAACGTGCTCGCGCTCAATGCGGCTATACAGGCGGCCTCGGCGGGCGAGGCGGGCCGCGGCTTTGCCGTGGTGGCCGAGGAAGTGCAACGACTGGCCGACCGTTCCGGCGAGGCGGCCAAGCAGATTGGCGCCCTCGTGCGCGGCATCCAGACCGACACGCAGGATGCCGTGGTGGCCATGGAGCGCAGCACCCAGGGCGTGGTGGAGGGAACGCGGCTCTCCGACGCCGCCGGCACGGCGCTGGCCGAAATCGGGCGCGTATCGCGCCAGCTCACGGAGCTGATCGAGCGCATCGCGCAGTCCACCGCCGTGCAGGCCGGCTCTGCGGGCGATGTCTCCAAGGCCATCGGTCATATCCTGGAAGTAACCGAGCAGGCATCCGACGGAACGCGCAAGACAGCCCAGTCGATCGGTCAGCTGGCAACGCTCGCCCGCGAACTCAAATCCTCGGTGGCGCGCTTCCGCGTGAGCTGAAACACCATGCATCGCACACACTGCGTTTCCCAGACGGCGCACGGCGCCACCAAGTGGTAGGCCGGACATGACCGCCAACACGCCTTCCCCGGCCGATACTTCCGACGCCGCCACGCCGGCCAGCGTGGCAAGCGCCGACATTGCGCCGCTTGCGTGGGTGATCGATGAAATCCGCAGTTCGCTCACGGATGCGATCACGGCCGTCAAGGGCTTCCTGGGGAACAAGTCGGATATCGACGGTCTGCGCAGCGCGGGCGAACACGTCCATCAGGTCAGCGGCGCGCTGCAATTGCTGGACCTGCGCGGCGTCACGCTCGTCACCGAAGCGGTCGAGCAGCTCATCGATCACTGGGAACGGGAACCCGGCCAATGCCTGCCCGCGGCCGTGCGCACCGTGGACGCAACGCTGGGCGCGGTGCGCAATTACCTGGACGGCATGCTGGCCGGGCAGAACACGCCGCCGGTGCGGCTTTTTCCGTACTACCGCGACATCCTCGTGCTGCTCAACGCCGAGCGTGTGCATCCGGCAGACCTGTTGTTCCCCGACCTCAACCGGCGGCCGGCGTTCGACCGCATGGTGGTTCGATCCCTGAGCCCCGATGAATTGCGCGTCCGGCGCATACAGTACGAGGAAGGGCTGCTGCAATTCCTGCGCAACCCCGAGGACCCCGATGCGCGCGGCCGCATGCGCGACGCCATTGCGCAGCTCGAGGGACTGCCGCAGCGCGGTCTCGCGCGCAGCTTCTGGTGGGTGACGCATGCCCTGTTCGACGCGCTCGACGCCTTCAAGCTGCCGGTGGACGCGGACCTCAAGCGCTTCCTGGCGCGCTTGAACCAGCAGCTGCGTCGGCAGATCGACGGGGGGCCGGCCGTGGCCGAGCGCCTGATGATCGACGCGCTCTATCACGTCGGCACCGCCGACGAGCGCATCGAGCGCGTGGGCGAGGTCAAGCAGCTCTTCGGCCTGCCCGCGCTGCTGCCCGCCGACTTCGAACGGCCCACGCTCAATGCGATGGACGCCCAGGCCATCATGGCGCTGCGCGAGTCGCTCAACCAGTGCAAGCTGCTCTGGGGCCAGGTGGTCGCCAGCAATCCGCCAGACCCGACGCGATTCCGCGCCGAGGTGGCGCGGGCGCAGGCCGGCGCCCAGCAACTCGGCGCCGCGCCGGCAGCCCGCGTGCTGGGCTGCATTGCCGAGGCGACCGACGGCCTGGCCACATCACCGCCGGCCGTACGTGAAGACCTGGGCATGGAGGTGGCCACTGCCCTCCTGCTGATCGAGTCGGGGGCCGACGGCAATCCCGCCGCCGACCCGCTTTTCGCACAGCGCGCCGACGCCATGATTGCGCGTATCGTCAGCGCGGCCGGCGGCCAACCGCTGCCGGCCGGGGACGCCTGGATCGCACAACTGGCGCAGCGCGCCCAGGAACGCTCCTCGATGGAAACAGTGGTCGCGGAAATGC
>CAIQGU010000260.1 GCA_903871435.1 uncultured Burkholderiales bacterium
CAAGAGAGTAACGGTGCCGATACCCAGCAGCGTCATGACGATGCTGCCCAGCACGTGGGCGAGTATGGTCGATAGCGCCCAGACGACGCGGCCTTCCATCAACTGCAACACCACCTCGGCCGAGAACGTGGAGAACGTCGTCAGCCCCCCCAGAAAACCGGTGATGGTGAGCAGCCGCCATTCCGGCGACAGCGCGGGATTGGCGGCGAAGTACGCTACGCAAACGCCGATCAGGTAGCCGCCGATGAGGTTCGCCGCCAGCGTTCCCGGCGGCAGGAAGGGAAACAGGGTGTTGAGGCGCGTGCCCAGCACCCAGCGCAGCAGCGCACCGGCCGCGGCCCCGACGCTGATAACCGCAATGGAGAGAAACATCCGTCCGCCCTTTCCGCTTTCACCAATCTAGCATCGGCCCCCGCGCAGCGTCCAGCGCGGGCCGTGAGTGTTCACCTTGCGGCTGTATCTGCCAGCAATGCCAGTATCTCGTCATGTAGCGGCCCCGTGCTGGCGATGAGAGATCCCTCGCGCAGCGGGTCGCCGCCGCTCCAGCTGCTCACGCGGCCGCCCGCGCCCTCGACGACGGGAAGCACGGCGGCGATGTCCCAGTACGATAGTTGCGGGTCCAGCATGGCATCGGCAGCCCCCGTTGCCAGCGAGAAATACCCGAAGCAGTCGCCCCAGGTGCGCGCCAGCGCCGCGCTCCCCGTGACGCGAGCAGTTTCCGCCACGCTACCCTGCTCGGGAGAGCCGGGCAGCGTACTGGTGAGCACTGTGGCCTGCGATAGGGCGCGCGGCGCGCGCACCCGGACCACCTCCTGTCGACCATCCCGCCGGTACAACGTCGTCGCACCCGTATGACCGATCAACGCAACGCCGGCCGCCGCATGCGCGATGCAGCCCAGCACGGGGCGATAGCCATCGCCGTCGTCGCGCTCCAGGGCAATCAGCGTGCCAAAGAGAAAGCAGTTGTGGATGAACGCCCGGGTGCCGTCGATCGGGTCGAGTATCCAGCGGTAATGCGCGCCGGGCGTCTCCCCGAACTCCTCGCCGACGATGCCGTGCGCCGGGTAGCGCGCCGCGATGCGTTCGCGCAGCGCGGCTTCCGCGCCACGGTCGGCCATGGTGACCGGCGTGGTGTCCGCCTTGGTCTCAACCCCGATTCCGGAAAGGAAATACGGGTCAATGACCGCGAAGGCGCAGCCAATCAGCTCGTGCACGAAGGGCACGAACTCGCTCTCCTCGCGGCTCTCCAGGGTGGCGCAGTAACGCTTGGCTTGCATGGCAATGGTTCCTCCGGGGCGCATTGTGCCCGCGTGGTCCTTGCCGGGCCCGTCTGGCCGCGAAATAGCCGGATTTCGCCATGTGAATTGCGGTCGCGGCAACCGGAAAGGAGGCTTACACTCCGCTGCGCAGCCGCAAATTACCGGCATTTGCTCCCGTACCCCACGAACATGACCCCCTCTCCCGGCACACCCAGCGCAGATCGCGTGGGGCCGGATGATCAAGGCTCTGCGCTAACCAAGCCCCCCGTCTCGGGCCGGCCCGTCCACAAGGCAGCGAAGGCAACCTTGGTGCTCGGCGCCCTGGGCGTGGTCTACGGCGACATCGGCACCAGCCCCCTCTACACGCTCAAGACCGCTTATGCGGCCGCTGGCGGCTATTCCCCGGACGTCGCGCTGGGCCTGCTCTCGGCCATCGTCTGGACCCTCATCATCGTCACGTCGGTCAAGTACGTGGCGCTGGTCATGCGCGCCGATAACGATGGCGAGGGCGGCATACTCGCCTTGATGGCGCACCTGGCGCTCAAGGGCCAGGAGCGTCCGTGGGTCATCTCTATCGGCATCCTGGGTGCGGCGCTGCTGTACGGTGACGGCGCCATCACGCCGGCCATCTCCGTGCTCAGTGCGCTCGAAGGCCTGAAGCTGCCGGTGCCGGTGCTTGCGCCGTACGTGCTGCCCATGGCGGTCGTCATCCTGCTGGCGCTCTTCGCCTTTCAGCACAGCGGCACGGCGGTCATCGGCCGCCTGTTCGGGCCGGTCATGGTCTTGTGGTTCTTCGTCATTGCCGCCCTGGGAACGGCGTCCATCGTCAATCACCCGGGGGTGCTGCGGGCGCTCTGGCCAGGCTACGCGGTGCAATACTTTGCCACCCACGGCTTCACGGGGTTTGCTGTCCTGGGAGCGGTATTTCTCTGTGCCACCGGCGCCGAGGCCCTCTACGCGGATATGGGCCATTTTGGCGCCGGACCCATACGCATGGGCTGGTACTCGCTCGTGTTCCCCAGCCTGGTCCTGAGCTATGCCGGCCAGACTGCGCTGGCACTCGACCGCGGCCTGAGCGGCGACGACAACCCTTTCTTCCTGCTGGCGCCCGCCTGGGCGCAGCTGCCGCTGGTGGTGCTGGCAACCATAGCCACCATCATTGCCAGCCAGGCCATCATCAGCGGCGTCTTTTCCATGACGCGCCAGGCCATCCAGCTCGACCTGTGTCCGCGCCTCACGGTCACCCAGACCTCCGAGGTCGGCTATGGCCAGATTTACATCGGCGCGGTCAACTGGCTCCTGATGATTTTCACGATCGGCCTGACCCTGGGTTTCGGGTCCTCCGACAACCTGTCGGCGGCCTACGGCATCGCGGTTTCCATCACCATGCTGCTTACCTCGCTGCTGCTGCTGCATGTCATGCGTGAGCAGTGGCACTGGAGCCTGCCGCTGGTGCTGGCCGTCGAGGGCCCTCTGCTGCTGGTCGATGTGCTGTTCACGCTGTCCAACCTTACCAAGGTTCGCGAGGGCGGGTGGGTGCCGCTGGTTGCGGGCGCCATGATCTGGTGCGTCATGCAGGCCTGGCGCTCGGGACGCCGCGCCATGCTCAAGCAACTCGAACGCGAGACCCTGCCCCTGCCGGGCTTCCTGGGTGCCCTGGCCGATGTGCAGCGCGTGCCGGGAACGGCCATTTACCTGGCCCGCCGGATCGATATCGTGCCGCTGGCGCTGCTGCACAGTCTCAAGCACTACGCAGTGCTGCACGAGCGCAATGTCATCCTCAACGTGTTCACCGAGCAGACACCGCGCGTGCCCATCCGCGACCGTATCGAAACCGTGCCGCTCAGCCCAGGTTTTTACCGCGTCATCCTGCGGTACGGTTTCATGGAGTCCCCCGACCTGCCGGGTTGCCTGTCGCGCTGCCGGCTCGACGGCGAAGGTTTCGACATGATGCGCACGACGTTTTTCCTGTCCCGCGAGACGGTGGAGGCAGCGCCGGACCGGCGCCATCACGTTCTGGCGCGCCGCTTGTTCGTCTGGATGCACCGAAATGCCACCGATGCCACCGAATTCTTCCGCATTCCGCGTAACCGCATCGTCGAACTGGGTGCGCGCCTGGAGATCTGAGGGGGCGCTTGGGTGCGCAGAGCGCCTGTTGGGGCGGCTCGCCGGGGTCGGAAGGTCCTGCCCAGGCATGCCCGGCGCTTACCGGGTGACAAAGGTGTGAATATGCTGCCGGCCGGCGCATTCGCGTCGCCCCGGCCGGCGGGCACCGAGGGGCTTTTTCAGGGCCTTTATAATTCAAATAGTTGCGACTTTTCGCGAGACCTGCAATGCCGATCTACGCTTACAAATGTTCCACCTGCCAGCACACGCAAGACGTGCTGCAAAAGATGTCCGACGCGCCGCTGACCGTGTGTCCCGAATGCGGCAACGCCACGTTCACCAAGCAACTGACCGCTGCCGGATTCCAGCTCAAGGGCAGCGGCTGGTATGCCACCGACTTCAAGAACGGACCTGCCAAGCCGGAGGTCAAGGCGGC
>CAIQGU010000261.1 GCA_903871435.1 uncultured Burkholderiales bacterium
CGCGTTGCCTCACTATGGGTCACGGATGCCCTCTGGAGCCTGGTTAGCGGCCGGATTGCGGGCCACCCTGGAGTTTGCTGCCATCAAAACGCGTGCCACTGCAAGGTAATGGGGCATCGCGCGCCGTTAGGTGGTATAGCCCGCAATATTGCGCGGCAGCGCGTGCAGCAGTTTCACGTCGAGCGCAAGCTTGCGATTGCGTCGCGAATCCGCCGCGAATCCGCCGCGAGTCGGTATTGTGCCAGCGCATTGGCGGGTTCGGTACGCTTCTTGCTTGCTGTAGTTCCGGAACGGTAAATGACGATGAATTCCCAGCAACTCCTCGCCCGCCTGGTCGGCTTTCCCACTGTCAGCCGCGACTCCAATCGTGCACTGATCGACTTCGTGCGCAATTTTCTCGGCGACTGCGGCGTGGAATCCCGCCTGTTCGAATCTGCCGACGGGCGCAAGGCCAACCTGTATGCCACGGTCGGTCCGCAGGACCGGGAGGGCGTACTCCTGTCGGGCCACACCGACGTGGTGCCGGTCGATGGCCAGCAGTGGACATCCGACCCCTTCGTGCTGACCGAGCGCGACGACCGCCTGTACGGCCGCGGCAGCGCCGACATGAAGGGTTTTCTTGCCTGTGCGCTGGCGCTGGCAGCGCGTGCCAGCCGCGAGCCGCTCAAAGTGCCTTTGCACCTGGCGCTGTCCTACGACGAGGAAGTGGGCTGCGTGGGCGTGCGCTCGCTCATCGATGCCATGGGCACGTGGCCGCAGCGCCCGCGCCTGTGCATCGTCGGCGAGCCCACGCTGCTCAAGACCGCGGTGGGTCACAAGGGCAAGATGGCGCTGCGGGCGCGCTGCTGTGGCCACGCCGCCCATTCCGCGTTTCCGGCTCAGGGCATCAATGCCATCCACCTGGCGGCGGAACTGGTCGCCCGGCTGCGGGCCCGCCAGGCGCAGATCGAACTGAACGGCCCGCGCGACGCCAGTTACGAGGTGCCCACCAGCACGCTGCACGTGGGAACCATACGCGGCGGCACCGCGCTCAACATCATTCCCGAATCCTGCGAGTTGGCACTGGAGATCCGCACCATTGCCGCCGACAATCCGCAGGACCTGCTGGCGGGTCTGCGAACCGACGCTGCCCTCATCGCGGCAGCCGCCTCGCGGGCCGGCCTGCGCGCCGCCATCGACATCAGCGTCACCAACGAATACCCGGGGCTCGACACCCCGCAAGATGCCGAGATCGTCGCGTTGACAACGGCGCTCACCGGTGAGTCCGATTGCGTCAAGGTCGCATACGGCAGCGAAGGTGGTCTGTTCAGCGGACAGCTGGGCATACCTACCGTGGTCTGCGGGCCCGGATCCATCGATCAGGCGCACAAGGCCGACGAATACATTGCTGTCGAACAACTGCGCCGCTGCGACCTCATGCTCGACACCCTGCTCCGTCGCCTGCGCTGAACCCACCCATTTCCCTTCCAGCCGAGAAACACCATGACATCCGCCGAAAAACCCACCGAGCTCGAGATCAGCACCATCCAGCCGATTGCGCACGATCAGCGGCACGGCCGCGCGCGCGATCTGTTCACGGTCTGGTTCGGCTCCAACGTCATGCTGCTGACGATCGTGACGGGCGCGCTGGCCGTAACAGCCTTTCACCAGCCGTTCTGGTGGGCGGTGGTCGCCGTCATACTTGGCAACCTCATTGGTGCCGTCTTCATGGCCCTGCACGCCGCGCAGGGCCCCACGCTGGGCGTGCCGCAAATGGTGCAAACACGCGGCCAGTTCGGCTCCTTGGGCTCGCTGCTGGTCGTGGGCATGGTCATCGTGATGTACGTGGGTTTTTGCGCCTCCAACCTCGTCATTGGCGGGCAATCTCTCAAGACGCTGGCGCCCTCGATAGGGCCGGCGCCCGGCATCGTGTTCGTCGGCTTGCTGAGTTTTTTTGCCGCCGTCTACGGCCACGACATGATCCATTACTACGCACGCGTCATGACCGTTATCTCGGGACTTGCCCTGATCACTGCGTTCGGCTGGCTCGCATTCATCCATGGCCTGCCCGCTGACTTCTTCACCCGCAACGAGGTGAGCGCCGGTGGCTTCCTGGGCGCCCTGTCCGTGGCTGCCCTCTGGCAGATCTCGTACGCACCGTATGTGTCGGATTACTCGCGCTACCTGCCGGCCGACACCGGCGCCAAACCGGCCTTCTGGGCAAGCTACTGGGGCTGCTCGCTGGGCTCGACGTTTCCCATGATCCTGGGGGTGGCGGTAGCGCTCACCATCACGGGCGATGACGTCGTAGGCGGACTGGCCAAGGATACGGGCGTCATTGCCCCCGTCTTGCTGCTGATCTTCTCGCTCAGCATCGCCAACACCACCGCCATCAACCTGTACTGCGGTGCGCTTTCCTGCCTCACCTTTGGCCAGACCGTGCTGCCCCACTGGTCGCCCAAGGCGCGGGCGCGAACCATTGCGGTGGTGGTGCTGAGCACGCTTGCCATGGGCGTTGCCTTGCTGGCCAAGGACTCCTTCATCGCGAGCTACACCGACTTCATCCTTTTCCTGCTGTACCTGCTCGTACCCTGGACCGCCATCAACCTGGTGGATTTCTACCTTGTGCAGCATGGCTCGTACGACGTGGCCGCGTTCATGCGCGCCGATGGCGGCATCTACGGGCGCGTCAATACACCGGCGGTTGCCTGCTATGTGCTGGGCTTCCTGGTGCAGGTGCCTTTCATTGGCTCGCCGCTCTACACCGGACCGGTGGCGCAGATGGTGGGCGGCGCAGACCTGTCGTGGATCGTCGGGCTGGCCTTCACGTCCGTGCTGTATTATTTTTGGGCACGTGCCGCCAAGAGCCGGTCCATTGCCGCCACGGGCGGCGCCCCAGCCGGCGCGGGAGCGTAACGCATGGCAGGGGGCGGCCGGCCCGCGGCGCCGGCCACGTCATCAACAAGGATGCACATCGCCCTGCGCCAGTGCGGGGTGCGCTTTTTTATGGTGCAATCGTAGCTTCGCCTCGCGATGTTTCGCGGGCGCCTCCTGCGCAAGCAAGCCCCCTCTAGCCGTTGACAGATCCACGCCATGAACAATCCCGGAGATAACGCGGGCCGGGCGGCTGCCCATGCCGAAGCAGCTGCCGCGCTGCGCCAGCACTTCCTGAGCGCCATGCGGCACGCCGCATGTACGGTGAGCGTCGTCACCACCAATGGTCCAGCGGGACGCTTCGGCCTTACCGTGTCGGCCATGTCGTCGGTATCGGCCGACGGGCCCGCGCCAACGCTGCTGGTTTGCATCAATCAAAGCAGTACAAGTGCCGACGCCCTCCTTGCCAATGGTGTTTTCTGCGTGAATGTACTGCGCGACGATCAGGCTTACGTGTCCGAGTCTTTCGCGCGGCGCGCGGCACCCAATAGCGGACCCGGCAGCAACCCCGACAGCGCAGCCGCACCCGACAAGTTCGCCGTCGCCAACTGGACCACCCTGATCACCGGCGCGCCGCGCATCGTCGACCCGCTAGTGGCCTTCGACTGCCGCGTCCAAAGTGTCGAGCGCGTCGGCACGCATTTCGTCGTGGTGGGAGCCGTGGCCGGGGTGTTTGTTTCACCTTCCGGTGGTGCGCCGCTGATTTACGCCAATCGCGCCTACGGAACGCCGCAACGGCTGGCGCGGCACAACACCGGCCCGACGGCAACGGCGGGCGCCCTGTCGCTGGGTTGCGTGCAAAACCTGGCGCCGGCCCTGCTGCCGCGGCTGATCGCGCAGATGATGGCCGAGCAGCCACAGTTGGGCATTGCGCTGCTCGAAGGAGACCAGCACTTCGTGCTGGGCAGCCTGCGCAGCGGCGAAATTGATCTGGCGGTGCTGTACGACCGGGAATTGCCCGACGACGTCGCCACCCTGGCAACAGCTGACCTCGACACCTATGTGCTACTGCCGCGGGACCACCCGCTGGCCACCTGGTCGATGATAGAACTGGGCGATCTGGCCGGCGAGCCCTTGGTACTGCACGATCTTGCACCCACGCGTGAACACTGCCTTGCGCTGTTTCGTGCCAGCGGCCTCGTTCCGGTCGTGGGCTACCGCACCACATCCTTTGAAATGGTGCGCGGCATGGTGGCAAACGGGCTGGGCTACAGCCTGCTGGGCACGCGGCCCGCGAACGATATTGCCTACGATGGCGGTGCGCTGGTAACCCGGCCGCTTGCCGGCGCGGTGGCGCCCCATCGCATGGTGCTGGCGCACCGGAAGGGACGAGCGCTGAGCCCCGCGGAGCTCGCGTTCGCC
>CAIQGU010000262.1 GCA_903871435.1 uncultured Burkholderiales bacterium
TCCGGGGCGAGATCGGCGGCCAGCGCGAGGCCGGCGGTCTGCGTGGTCTGGATGCCCGCGCCCACGAGCAGGAAGGCGAGCGCTGCGGCGACGTGGCCGACCCATCCCGGTACACGGCCCATGCCGGAGAGCAGGATGAGCGAGAACGGCATGATGGCCAGGCCGCCGAACTGCAGCATCGTGCCCAGCCAGATGAAGGGCACGCGCCGCCAGCCCAGGGAGGAGCGGTGCGTATCGGAGCGAAAGCCGATGAGCGCGCGAAAAGGCGCTGCGAGCAGCGGCAGCGCCAGCATGAGTGCTACCAGCCAAGAGGACACGCCCAGCTCGACGATCATCACGCGATTGAGCGTGCCGATCAGCAGCGCGGCGGCCATGCCTACCGAGACCTGGAAGAGGGACAAGCGCAGCAGCCGCGGCAGGGGGAGTTCCGCCGTGGCCGCGTCGGCAAACGGCAGGAAGCTCGGGCCCAGACGAGTCCAGGCACGCGACCACGACCGCGGATCGCGAACGTTGAAGCGCACGGGGACCACGGCTGCTTCAGCGCTCATGCACGAGCTCCAATGCCTGGGAAATATAGAAGCCGCGGTTGACACGCCGCGTGCGGCCGACGTTCCAGTCGGCCAGTGCCGGCGCATCCCCGATGTGCCGGGTTATCCGTCCCACGGAAACGGGTTCGATCGCGGGCGCACGATCGGACCGGGGGAAGAGCTTGCCCAGCGCGTGCATGGTGGCCAGCACGGCCGTGCGCGGAGCGAAGGTGAAGACGATGGAATCGTTGGTGCGCTCGGCCAGCGTGCCCAGCACGCGGGTGATGTCGGCCACGTGGTAGTGGATCAGCGAATCCATGCCGACCACGTGATCGAAGCGGCCCAGTGCCGGGTCGAGCATGTCGCCCACTTCGAAACGGATCGAGGAGGGGTCAAGGTCGGCGGGCATGCGCTCCCGCGCCACACTGACCAGTGATCCGGCAAGATCGATGGCCACGACCTCGGCGCCGCGACGGGCGGCTTCGAAGGCCAGCATCCCGGTGCCGCAACCCGCATCCAGGATGCGGCGGCCGTGCAGGTCCTCGGGGAGCCAGGAGAGGAGGGCGCCGCGGATCTCGTCACGGCCGGCGCGCACGGGGGCGCGGATGCCGCTGACCGGCGCGTCGGTGGTCAGGCGTTTCCAGGCGTCGGCGGCGGTGCGGTCGAAATACGACTCCAGCGCCGCGCGGCGGCGCTGGTAGGTCGTGGCAGAGGCAATGGCGGACGTCATGGTTGCCCTCTCACTCGAATCCCAGCAGGTCAAAGATGTCGCGATCGCGCATCGGATTGGCCGAGACCGGGTCGGCTCCTTTCCACAATGCTTCGGCCAGGCGCATGTATTCCTCCTGGACAGCGACCATTTCCGGGGTCGCTTCCATTTCGAACAAGGTTGCCTTTTTGAGCCGGCTCTTGCGGATGGCGTCGAGCACCGGGAAACAGGCCATGGTCTTGAGGCCCACGGCGTCGTTGTAGCGGTCGATCTGGTCGGTGGCATCGCTGCGGTTGGCGATCACGCCGCCGATACGCACCTTGTAGTTCTTCGATTTGGCCTGGATGGCGCCCAGGATACGGTTCATGGCGAAGATCGAGTCAAAATCGTTGGCCGTCACGATCAGCGCCCGGTCGGCGTGCTGCAGCGGAGCGGCGA
>CAIQGU010000263.1 GCA_903871435.1 uncultured Burkholderiales bacterium
AGTCCACCGTGGGCTTGCGCTGCCCCTCGGGGCCGTGGGCGCAGGCGCTGCTGCGCAGCCTGGGCGCCGCGCGCGGCGATGCCACCGTGGCGCTCGCGGCACCCAGCGCTAATCGCTATGGCCGCATCAGCCCGACCACGGCTGCGCATGTGCATGCCGACCTGGGCGAAAAGCCTCAGGGCCTCGTGGATGTCATCCTCGATGGCGGGGCCAGCTCGCTGGGGATAGAGTCAACCATCGTCGATTGCACGGTTCTACCGCCGCGCATCCTGCGGCCGGGTTCGATCTCCCGCGAGGTCCTCGGCCATGGCATGAGCGGCGGCATCGATATCGCTGCCGACCATGTCGCCACGCCCCGCGTTTCGGGGCGCGTGGCTGGCCATTACGCGCCGCGCCGCCCTCTGGAATTGGTTACCAGCGCACATTTGCCGGCGCGCGCCCAGGCGCTGCACCCGCAACGCCTGGGCGTGCTGGCGCCAGCCGCTGTCCTCGCGGCGTTGCCGCCCGAGGGCCCGGGCAGTGCCGTCGCCGCGATTGCCGCCGCGGCAGCGCCCCAGCAATTCGCCCATGATCTTTACGCGCACCTGCGCCGCCTCGACGATGCGCAGGTCGACCGGCTGCTGGTATCCGAACCGCCCGCCACAGCCGAGTGGGCAGCGGTCAACGATCGCCTGCGCCGCGCTGCCGCCGGCAGCGCGCAGGATCCTGTTGCCTAGCGCGGTCCGCTGAAAAGCCGCGCTAAAAGCGCAGCTTCATTGCCAGCAGGACGAGCGCGAGCGCCAGCGTGATGGCGTTGGCGGCAATCACGGGCCATGCACCCAGGGTGATGCCGTAGGCCAGCCAGAGGGCCACCCCGAGGGTGAAAAGAGACACCATGCCCAGCGACACGCCGCTGGCGCGCCGCGTCTTCCAGGTGTGCAGCACCTGCGGAACGAACGAGGTCGTGGTGAGGAAGGCAGCGGCATAGCCGAGCAATTCGGATAATTTCATGGGAGGCGCCGGCAGAAGTACAACCGGCATTATGACGTTCCGCGAACCTGCCGCAGCCCCAGCGCCCTTGCACCGAAAACTGGCCGGGACGGTCGCGCCGGAGCACAATCGCGGCAGGCCATGCAGGCCATGCCCTGCCGCGCGGACCGAGCGCGGGTAACGATGGGAGCCAGGATGCCGGATACGCTCATAGTGGAACGCGAGGGCGCGGTTGCAACGATCTGGATGAATCGTCCGGACGTGCACAACGCGTTCAACGAGACCGTCATTGCCGAACTCGATGCCGCCACGCAGGCGCTTGCGGCCGACCCGGAAGTGCGGGTAGTGGTCCTGGCGGGCCGCGGCAGGAGTTTCTCCGCCGGCGCCGATCTCAACTGGATGCAGCGTGCCGCCGCTGCCGCGGAAAAGGACAACCTGATCGATGCGCGGCGCTTCGCGGCCATGCTGCGGCGCCTTGCGGACATGCCCAAACCCACGGTTGCGCGGGTCCATGGCGCGGCCCTGGGTGGCGGCGTTGGTCTGGCCGCCGCATGCGACATCTGCGTGGCAAGCGAAGACGCCTCCTTTTGCATGACCGAAGTGCGCCTGGGCCTGTTGCCCGCGGTGATCAGTCCCTATGTCGTACGCGCCATCGGCGCGCGCCAGGCCCTGCGCTACATGCAGACGGCCGAACGCATAAGCGCTGCGCGCGCTGGGCAACTCGGGCTGGCACACGAGGTGGTCGCCCCGCAAGACCTCGATGAGCGCGTGCGTGGTCTCACTGCTGCCTTGTGCGCGGGCGGCCCGGCGGCACAGGCGCACACCAAGCGCCTGGTCCTGACGCTGGAGGCAAAACTGCTAACCGACAACGTTGCCGATCTCACAGCCGGCGCCATTGCCGCGCAGCGTGCCTCGCCCGAGGGACGCGAAGGGCTCGCGGCGTTCTTCGATCGCCGCGCACCGGGCTGGGTGCCGCCCCCCTGAGCAGCGGCCCGGAACCGCTTGGCCGTGCGCGTCATCCGTACGGTTGCGTCTTCCCCGGCATTTTTTCGGCGTGAAATGCGGTAGAAAGGCGACGCTGCGACCCTGGCTGAAGGGGCTGCGTCACCGGCCTACGCAAACAGGGCTGCATACGTGCAAGCCAAACCCGGATGAAAGGAATCAAAATTGAACGATGAACCGGTCACGAGTGAACCGCCCAGGGATCGCGGGCGCAGTGTGCTGAATTATTTCGCGGTCGCCGTAGTGGCCTGTGTCGCGGGCGTGCTGGTGGAGTCGCAACTGGCGGCGCAATCGGCGACGCAACTGGCGGCAAGCGTGAAGCTCGCGCACGATGAGGAAATCAAGCAGGCCGCGGCCAAGGCGGCAGCGGAAAAGCAGGCATTGACGGAGTCACTGGCAAAGGAGCGCGAAGAACATGCAAAAGATATTCAGTCGAAGGATCACAGTCTGGCTTCTGTTTCTCGCAACGCTGCCGGGATGCGCCGCGACCTCGAAGCCAGTCTGTCCGCCGCCCGAAGCTCAGGCGATGCCTGTACCGCCCGAATTACTGGAATCTCCCAAGCCCTCGGTGGCATCTTCGACAGCATCGGAGAAGTTACCGGAATCGCTCAAGACCTTGGACGAGAAAATCAACAACTTAAAGAAGATAATAAATCCCTCGCCGACAAACTAGCCGGCTGGCAGAAATGGAACCTGGAGAACTCCCAGCGCATCACCATTACCGGGAAGAAGTCCGGTTGAGCGCCTGAAGCGGCCGCCGGCGCGATTGAAGCCTAGTGACCTGTAACGTCCGGATCGGAAGCGCCTCGTCCGCGCAATGGGCCGATGGCTTTGTCGCGCACCTCGCGAATACTCGCCTGATATTCGTCTCGG
>CAIQGU010000264.1 GCA_903871435.1 uncultured Burkholderiales bacterium
CTGACAGGCATATCGCCACGGCCGCGGTGGCCTCCTCCGCAAGCACGCTGGTTTCCAGCGACACCCGCAGTGCCACGACCAGGCTGCCGCCGGAAAACAGATTGGCAAGCACGGCGCGGGTCGAGAGGCCCCGGCCCGTTACGCGCCGGTAGGCGATGAGCGCAGCACCCTCGGCGATCACGCCCAGGACGATGAGGTCAAGGAAGGTATTACTGACGAGCAGGCGCAGCAGGAAATTTGTCACGGGCGAGCATTTTTCGGGAGGGAGCTGGGGCTCCCTCCGCGGGGCATCAGGTGCGTGCGAAACCCAGCAGGTGCGCCAGATCCTTGAAGAAGATGCGTACATGGGCCATGGGCTTCTTGCGCACCAGGCGCTTGTGCAGGTACGACTGCCAGGTGAGCTCCTGGACGTCCTTGTCGGCGCATATCTTCACGAAGCGCTCGCGGCGCCGATCGCTGCTGTACCAGAAGCGCTGCATGATGCCCAGCACCCAGAAAACACGGCCGTGGCGCTTCATGAATTGACGGCGCGCCTTGGCAAGGCAACGCGCGTCGCCGGTTACCAGCAAGTCATTGATGGCCTCGGCCGCGAACTGGCCGCCGGCCATGGCGTAATAGATGCCTTCACCGGACGCCGGGGCAACCACACCGGCCGCATCGCCGGCCAGGACCACGTCCTGCCCATTATCCCAGCGATCGAGCGGGCGCATGGGTATGGGCGCGCCTTCGCGCCGTATCGTGGCGGAATCGGCAAGGCCGGTATCGCGACGCAGCGCTTCGACGGCGCGGCGCACGGAAAAACCATGCTGCGCGCTGCCGGATCCCACGCTCGTGGTGGCGCCATGCGGGAACACCCAGCCATAGAAGTCCGGCGAGATCTCGCCGCGGTAATGCACGTCGCAACGGGTGGCGTCAAAATCGGCAGCGCCAACTGGCGGCGAGGCCACGATCTCATGGTACGCAAACACGTATTTGGTCTTGTCCGCGCCGCGGATGCACTGCTGCGCCACTTTCGATTTGGCGCCGTCCGCGCCGATCAGGGTGCGGGCGCGCAGCACGCGGGCCACGCCATCGCTGCCGCGTATATGCACGCGCAGGGCCGCCCGGGATGCCCCCGTGCCTGCCTCGGAGACGCGCTCCACCTTGTCGAAGTTTGCCGTAATGCGTTCGGCCCCGGCCATGGCCGCGCGGTTGCGCAGCCACTCGTCGAAGTGCTCGCGGTCGACCATGCCGACAAACCCGCTCGACACCGGCATGCCCACCTCGCGCCGCGACGGCGCGACCATGCGCGCCGCCGTGACACGCGCGACCAGCAGGCTCTCGGGAATGGCGAACTCCTCGATGAGCGCCGTTGGAATGGCGCCACCGCAAGGCTTGATCCGTCCGGCCTTGTCCACCAGCGCCACCCGGCGGCCCCGCCGTGCGAGCTCGGTGGCCGCCGTGGCGCCCGAGGGGCCGCCACCGATGATCACGGCGTCGTAGATTTCACTCTCCGCGCCGTCACTGGTGCTGGCGTCGGTCCTGGGAAACACGCCCGCTGCACTGGGCTTGAGTTGCGGATTGGGCTGCGGATTGAGCATGTCAGACTCCCTGGCGCAGCGCAAACGCGCTGACCAACATTCCGGATACAAAAAGGGGCACGCCCAAAGCGCTGTACCAGAGCGCAAAACGGCGTGGATCGGCGAGAAAACGGCGCATCATCAACAACTGCACGCCCAGCAGCGCCGCCACGATGGCTGCGTGCGTGGTAGAGCCCCAGGCGATCAAAAGGCTTATCACCACCACCTGCGGAAGAGCCATGATCCGGCAGGCGGCAAGTGCCGCGCCATCGACACCCAGGCGTACCGGCAAAGAGCCTATGCCCACCTGCGTGTCGCCCTCGATGGACTTGAAATCGTTCAGCGTCATGATGCCGTGGGCCCCGATGCTGTACATCGCCGCCACGACCAGCATGTGAACGGGCGAACCGCCGCCCGACACCATGATCGCCCAGCCGGTGATCCACGGCAGACCTTCGTAGCACAGGCCGCAGGCGGCATTGCCCCACCAACCGTTCTGCTTCAGTCGCAATGGCGGCGCGCTGTAGGCCCAGGCAAGCAACAAGCCAAAGATGGCCGCATAAAAACCCCAGGTTCCCAGCACGGTTGCGGCCGCGAGCGACACGGCGGTCCAGGCGATGGCGATGTACAGCCCCCAGCGGCCCGGCATGCGGCCCGACGGTATGGGCCGGTTCGGCTAGTTGATGGCATCGACCTTGCGGTCGAACCAGTCGTTGGCCGCCTGGCTGGTGGCGCACACCATGGGTCCGACAACGATGATGCCTGCCACGAGCAAGCGCCAGTGATCGGCCAGCGATACGCCGGCCGACACCACGCCACAGGAAAACGCCCACATCGGCGGGAACCAGGTAACGGGCTTGAACAGCTCGAGAACAGTGGCTGGGGCTGGATACTTCATAAGTGTCAGGCTACAGGTGACACTTATACTTGTCAACCAATGTTGACAAGATTTCGGTAGAGCCGGGCGCGCGTATGTACGGTACCCGGACTATCTGCAGCCGCTCAAC
>CAIQGU010000265.1 GCA_903871435.1 uncultured Burkholderiales bacterium
CACGTAGGTATCCGGCGGCGATATGAGTTTCAATGCACCGCCCGCCCTGGGCACGATGGCGAGGCGCTGCTCGTCCGGAGTTGTACCGATTTCGCCGACCTGCGGAGCGCCCGCCTCCAGTGCGCCCGCCTTCTTCTTTGCGGCAATCGTCACCAGCAACGCGAGTTTCGAACCATCCGGCGACCACCGCAATGCGCCTGCAAGCCCATGGATGGTTGTTAGTGCGATGACGCTCTTGGCTTTGCCTGGCACTGCACGGTCCATCAAGGAAGCAAGCTCGACCTGAACGCTCCCGGCACGCTCATCTGTGGCCAGAAACGCAAGGTGCGTGCTGTCAGGCGCCCAGGTAATGCCAGAGTATCGACAACGCGCGCATGGATCGAGGCGAGACAAGACTTGGCCATCCGTCACGCTACGCACGACCACGGGACCGCGTGGTGTCGCATCGCCCGCACCGGCGATCATGGGCTCTACCGAAGCCAGTCGCTTCCCATCGGGTGCCAGATCGAGCGACTTATATTCATGCAAGGTTGCAGCGGCGTTGGCCGAAGCAATGTTGCCGGACGTGATGAGGAGGCTCGAAACCGATAAAAACAAGATCAGTGTTGATTTTTTCATCCGGGTCCAATGGCGAGCAGTTAGATCGATGGCCGCTTCAGAGAAGCCAACTCGCCAAGTCCAGCGGTTGCTCATGGCCGACAGACGACATTAGACCACTGGCGAAAAGCCGACAAGGTCCCTGAAATTCCCCGAAGCGGACGCCATCGGGGCATCCCATCGAACCAGAGCGGGCGTCGCCATTGTCAGCGGGGGCGATTGCAATCATGCTCAAATACCGAGCGCACCGGTAATTGCGTTTGCGCCTGCAAGAACGACCAGGAGCACGGGAACGACCGAAACAATCGCGACAACGCAAACGAGCGTGATCTGCTTCGGTGTCAGGTAGCCTTCGATGGTCGTTTGACGCAGCAGCAAAAGGCAGAACGGAACATTCATGGCGAGCGCCGTTACGACGCCTGGTGCGTAAGCGTGGCCAACGGCGAGTTCAAGAGCGCGCGGGACGAATGCGTTGACAAGGTAAATTGAGGCAACCCAGCAAACCAAGGTGTCAAGCGCTCGATGGCGACGAGCCAAGGTCGCAGCAGCGATCAAGGCAGCAGGGAGAAGTGTCACGAGGACCCAGGCAACTTCCATGACGTGCCATGGTGGTTCGGCAACTGCTACTGGGCGACGCGCAGCCAGGGCGGGACTGATGCTTCCATAAACAGGGTACGCAGCCCACTCCTCCAAGTTGTGGAGGGCGATGACGGGAATCAGCAGCAGGCGATATTTTTCGAACCGCATTCAGTCAAGTTCATTCGTCCTTCAAAACCTCTACGCGCGCCACTTGATCGCTGGGGCAAAGGAAGGCGAGCATAACCTGCGGCTATTCCTGGCCGACAGACGACGTTAGCTTACCGCCGGAAAGCGGACAAGACCCCCGACATTCCAGGAAGCGGACGTTGACGAGGTGAGACTCCCGTTGCTATCAACAATCCTGTGTCGCCCGTTCAGCCCGCGGCATCCGGCAGCCGGATGATCTCCACGTGGCCGCGCAATATGGGTTCGCACAGTATGCGGTAGCCGTCCGCGTCGAAGCCCTCGGCCAGGGTATCGAGTTGCGCCGCACCGGCCAGATCTGCGGCGCTTCCGAGGTAGCACCAGTTGCGCACAACATGGATCTGGCAATGCTCGCCGGTGCGCTCAACCAGGCCAATGCGCCCCGGGTAGGGCCAGCAGGCCAGGCGCAGGCTCTCAAGCCGATCCAGCAGGCGGCGATCATGCTCGGCGCGGCTTTCGTCGCCGCGGCAGACCCCGGCGCATTGACCCACCATGGCACGGAAGCAGGTCCTGCCGCGGGGCAGGCGCTCGAGCCCCAGTGCGCCAAAGCAGAGGCGCTCGCCATCGGCGAGGTTGCGCAGCCATTCAAGCGCGGCATGCCGGCTGGTGAACAGGCCGAAGAGATCGGCCTGCGCGGAAAAATCCACGTCCTTCGAATACACAACCTCGGGAATGCCATCGCGCAGGCGCAGCGAGCACAGTTGCCAGGTGCGGCGCAGCTTTTGGTTCATGAGCGGCTGCTGCTGCTTGATGAGCCGCGCCTCGAGGAGCAGTGCGCCGATCTCGCCGGCGGTGACGATATGGCTGATGCGGCGGGTCTGGCGCAACATGCGCGCCTCGGCACGGTTGCGCAGATGGGACAGCACGCGGGACCGCAGGTTCACGCTCTTGCCGATATACAGGGGCGTAGCCGAATCACCATGGAAGAAATACACGCCCGGCGAAGCCGGCAGCGCGTCGGCCATGGCGCGCAGCAGGTCCGGGTATTCGTACGACCGGCTGCCCCCCGGGCCGCGGCGTTTGGAGATGGCGCGCCGGGGCGTGGCGCGCTTGCGGGCGGTGCTGGCGTCGCGCGGCATGATGACCCTATTGCTCCGCTTCCACCGCGTCGCCTGTCTGCGGCGGCGGCGGCGTCTTCGGCGTCGTCTTCATCTGGCGCTGTAGACGCCATGCCATCCAACCGAGTAATCCCACGCCCGCAGCCAGCGCGGACCAGAGCGCCGCAGTTGCTGCGCTGAACCTCGTGGCGCCGCCAACATCCGGGGGCGATGCGACCGGATGCAGGGGGGCACCGAGGATTACCCGCACCGGTTGCACGGCGGGCGCGGGCTCACCGCCGGCAAGGGATCCCGCGGGTCCAAAGGAGTTGCGTGTCGCGTCGGCATCGCGATAATCCGGAATGAGCGCAGCCACGCCGATGGCGGCCGGTGCGGCATGGCTGCGGCCGAAGGCCAGCGTGAAGGGCGGCGCGCCGCGCGCCGCAAATACGAGTTCCTGCGGCACCCAGGCCAGTTGCAGGCGCGGCACGCCAGCACCCAGCCCGCCGCTGCGTTGATCGACCACGACACGCCAATACCGGTCGGCATCGGGTGTAACGGCCATGGCAGGGCTCGTCACCTCCCCGGCGGGACGGTTCAGGCGATACACCGTTTGCCGTGCCAGCAGCCGCCAGGGCGCATCGTTGCGCGCCCGCGCATAAACCGTCACGGGAGCCACGGTGTTGGCCTCCGGCAGCACGATGCGCACGCGATCAGCGGGAAAGTGGGCCGCGGTATCGAAGCGGTATTCCCCGGGGGCCTCGCCCGCCACACCTGGCACGTCCGTCCACTCGTGTGCGGGCTCGCTGCGTAAATTGGCCGGCTGGGCGCTGGCGGACGCCAGGCGCGCCCCTTGCGGCATGCCGTCCCATGCGAGGCGATAGTAGGGCGCGGACTGCGGCGCAAACTCGATACGCCGGCGCTGCAGCCGCTCGGCGCCCTGGGTGATGTCCAATATCACGGCGTCGGTAACTACCGTGCGCCACTGCGCCAGATCGTTGCTGGACTCGAGCCGCACTTTGCCAGAGTAATCACCATCGGCTTGTACTTCGAGGTCGAGCGCGCGTACGGGCATGCGCAGCGCGCTGGCGTCGAGCAGATAGCTCGCCGGTGGGCTGCTCGGGCCGCCTGCGAGAGGCGCGGGGCCGCGGCCCACATCGATGCGCACCACTGCCCCCGCATTGTTAGTCTCGACGTGGATACCGCCCTTGCCGGCCGCGGACGGTGGGGTGCCAGCAGGTAACGGGAAAACCGTGACGGCAACCGGGGCAACCGCCTCCGACGGCCCGGCCGGCTGCGGGTAGAGCGCGTAGGGCAGTACCTCGCCGGCC
>CAIQGU010000266.1 GCA_903871435.1 uncultured Burkholderiales bacterium
CGGTGCTGTCGCAGCGTCGCTCCGAAGTTGACCTCGACGCCCGGGCCGCCGCCCTGGACGTGTCCCTGGCCCTGGCCATGGGCGGGGGGTTTCGGGATCCCCAGGTATCCAACACAACCGCCAGCAAAGAGTGACCATCATGAACGAACAGAACTCCAACGACACCCCACCGCCTAACGACGCTGCGCCGGCCACGGACCCTGCGGCGGCTGCGCCGGCGACGTCCACCCCGGCAACCGTCAAGGCACCGCGGAGCCAACGCGGCGCGGTGCGCCGCCCCGCGCTGATCCTGACCGCCGTCGTGGTGATCACCGTGGGCATCGGTGCGTTCCTCTACTGGATGCTGGTGAGCAGCAACTACGAGGACACCGACGACGCCTACGTGGGCGGCAGGGTGGTGTCCATCACGCCCCAGACCACGGGCACCGTGGTTGCCATCGGCGCCGATGAGACCGATACGGTGAGCGCGGGCCAGATGCTGATCCGCCTGGACCCGGCCGATGCGCACATTGACCTGCTGCAGCGCGAAGCGCAACTTGCGCAGGCCGTGCGCGAGACGCGAGCGCTGTATTCGAACAACGACGTGCTGCAGGCCAACGTCAGCTTGCGCGAAGCCGAACTCGAGCGCGCCAAGGACGACCTGCAGCGACGTAACAGCGTGCGCGAATCGGGCGCGGTGTCCGACGAGGAGATTCGCCACGCCGAGCTGAGCGTGTCCACCGCCAAGGCAGCGCTGGCCAGCGCGCGCGAACAGTTGCTATCGAACCGCTCCTTCACCTCCGGCACCACGGTGGCTGCCCATCCCAATGTGCTGGCCGCTGCGGCGCGCGTGCGCGAGTCCTATCTGGCCATGCGGCGCAATGAGATCGTGGCCCCCATCAACGGGCAGATCGCGCGGCGCAACGTGCAAGTGGGGCAGCGGGTTTCGCCAGGAACATCCTTGCTGGCGCTGGTGCCCATGGAGAACCTCTGGGTGGACGCCAACTTCAAGGAAGTGCAGCTGGAAAACATCCGCATCGGCCAGCCCGTGAAGGTGATTGCCGACGTGTACGGCAAGCACGCGGAATATCACGGCCGGGTAATCGGCGTGGGCGCCGGCACGGGTTCGGCTTTCGCCCTGCTGCCGGCGCAGAACGCCACGGGCAACTGGATCAAGGTGGTGCAGCGCGTCCCGGTGCGCATCGCGCTGGACCCGAAGGAACTGCACGACCATCCGCTGCGCGTGGGTCTGTCGATCCGCGCCACCGTGGACGTGCGCGACCGCAGCGGCGCCGTGGTGTCGGCACATAATGATGCGTCGCCGGACAACCAGACCAACGTCTTTGACAGTGGCGAGAAGGAAGCCGATGCGCTGGTCGCGCGCATCATCGCGAGCAACGGCGCAGGGGGCAGCGTGCCGGCCAATGTCGCCGCTGGAACCCCCAGCTATCCGCAAGGCAGCACGGCACGGTCACCGGCAGCCGCCGCCGGCAACCCGGCGAGCGTCGCAAACGCCAGTGTCGTAAATGCCAGTGTCGCAGCGCGGCCCGTGACGGCGCTGCCGGTGGCGAGCACGGGCGCCGTGAGCGCCGCGCGCTGACGCGCCCAGGCCGTACTTATCTTGCGCCCCTTGAATCCGCTTGCCGCAACCGCGATTAACGTGTCGTACTTGCGCCGCGCGCCTCGCCGATGACAACCGCTAACAATCCCGCCGAGAGCGCATCGGGCGGCAAAACCGCCGACGCAGTCACCGGCAACGCTACGGCCGCGCCCGCGCCGGCCGCCAAGCCCGCGCCGCTGCCGCCCTTGCGCGGCGGCCAGCTGATCGCCGGCACCATCGCGCTGTCGCTGGCCACGTTCATGAACGTGCTCGACACGTCCATCGCCAACGTGTCCATTCCGGCCATTGCCGGCGACAACGGCGTGAGCCCGTCCCAGGGCACCTGGGTCATCACGTCCTTTGCGGTGTCCACGGCCATCACGGTGCCGCTCACCGGGTGGCTGGCCCAGCGTTTTGGCCAGGTAAAGGTCTTTCTCTACGCCACGCTCCTGTTCACGCTGGCCTCGCTGCTGTGCGCGCTCTCGCCCAACCTGCAGTTGCTGATCGGGGCGCGCGTGATGCAGGGGCTGGTGGCCGGACCCATGATCCCCATGTCGCAGGCCTTGCTGCTCAGCAGCTACCCGCCCGCGAAGGCCGGAATTGCCATGGCCCTGTGGGTGATGACCACGCTGGTGGCGCCCATCATCGGGCCGCCGCTGGGCGGTTGGATATCCGACAACCTGAGCTGGCCGTGGATCTTCTACATCAACATCCCCGTGGGATTCATCGCCGCCTGGGTGACGGCAACGGTGTTTCGCGGCCGGGAGACCCAGATCCGCCAGTTGCCGGTGGATTTCGTGGGGCTGGGTCTGCTGGTAGTGTGGGTGGGTTCCATGCAGATCATGCTGGACAAGGGCCGTGAGCTCGATTGGTTCAATGCGCCGGAGATCTGGGTGCTGGCGATACTGGCGGTGGTGGGTTTCGTGATCTTCCTCATCTGGGAACTCACCGACGAGCATCCCGTGGTGGACCTGTCGCTGTTTCGTATCCGCAACTTTGCCATCGGCACGGGCGCGCTGGCGCTGGCCTACGGGCTGTTCTTCGGCAACGTGGTGCTCATCCCCCTGTGGCTGCAGCAGTACATGGGCTACACGGCCACCGACGCCGGACTGGTGCTGGCGCCGGTAGGCTTCCTGGCACTGCTGATATCGCCCATCATCGGCCGCAACATCAGCAAGCTGGATCCGCGCATGCTGGCCACCGTGTCGTTTGTCTGCTTTGCGGTGGTGCTGTGGATGCGCTCGCGTTTCACCACCGGCACAGACTTCGACACCATCGCATTGCCGGCGCTGTTCCAGGGCATTGCCATGGCCTGCATGTTCATTCCGCTCAATACCATCCTGCTGTCGGGGGTAGGGCCGGAACGGTTGGCGGCTGCATCGGGCCTCTCCAATTTCGTGCGCATTGCCGCAGGGGCGGCGGGTACCTCGCTCACGACCACGCTCTGGGATAACCGGGCCCAGATGCACCACAGCCAGCTGGCCGAGCGCATCAGCGACTACAACACGACCAGCGTGCAAACGGTGCAGCAG
>CAIQGU010000267.1 GCA_903871435.1 uncultured Burkholderiales bacterium
GCCTGGCTCGCCATCCCATCACGGGCGGCGGTCGCAACGCTCCTCGAAGCAGCCTAGAGTATACGACGGCCCGCGCCCGTTCGGCGCGCGGTCAACCCCCTGGCGCGCACGGAAATTGGCCGGTAAAAGACCCGTAATTCAGCGGGTCGTGCGTAACTTTTATCAGCCCTTGAGGCCGGCCGCCTCGCGCAGCGCTGGGGCCTTGTCGAGACGCTCCCAGGAAAATTCCGGCTCGTCGCGGCCAAAGTGGCCGTAGGCGGCGGTCTTGCCGTAGATGGGGCGCAGCAGGTCGAGCATCTGGACGATGCCCTTGGGCCGCAGGTCGAAGTGCTGGGTGACCAGGCGCGCGAGCACGTCATCACCGACTTTGCCGGTGCCGTCGGTGTTCACGGTGATATTGATCGGCTTGGAATAGCCGATGGCGTAACTCACCTGCACCTGGCAGCGGCTCGCGAGCCCGGCGGCGACGATATTCTTGGCCACGTAGCGGGCGGCATACGCCGCGGAGCGGTCGACCTTGGTGGGGTCCTTGCCGGAGAAGGCGCCGCCACCGTGCGGGCACGCGCCACCGTAGGTGTCGACGATGATCTTGCGCCCGGTAAGCCCGCAGTCGCCGTGCGGGCCGCCGATGACGAAACGGCCGGTGGGGTTGATGAGGTACTTGGTGTCCTTGAGCCACTGCTGGGGCAGTACCGGTTTGACGATCTCCTCGATCACCGCCTCGACGAGCGCTTCGTGGGCGATATCGGGATCGTGCTGGGTGGAAAGAACAACGGTGTCGATCGAGTGCGGCTTGCCATCGACATAGCGAAGAGTCACCTGGGACTTGGCGTCGGGTCGCAGCCAGGGCAGGCGGCCGTCGCGGCGCAGGTCGGCCTGGCGTTCCACGAGCCGGTGCGCGTAATAAATGGCGGCCGGCATGAGTTCCGGGGTTTCGTCGCAGGCAAAACCGAACATCAGCCCTTGGTCACCGGCGCCCTGGTCCAGATCCAGGCCCTTGCCTTCGTCAACGCCCTGCGCGATGTCCGGGCTCTGTCGGTCGTAGCAGACCATCACCGCGCAGCCCTTGTAGTCGATGCCGAAATCGCTGTTGTCGTAGCCGATGCGCTTGATGACCTCGCGGGCTACTCCGGGGTAGTCGATGATGGCATTGGTGGTGATCTCGCCGGCAAGCACCACGAGGCCGGTGGTCACCAGGGTTTCCGCTGCCACACGGGCGCGCGGATCGTGCGCGAGGATTGCGTCGAGTATGCCGTCCGAGATCTGGTCGGCCACCTTGTCGGGGTGCCCTTCCGAAACCGATTCGGAGGTGAAGAGAAAATCGCCTGCCATGTGAACTCCCGGGTCAAACTGCGCCCCATGGCCGCTATGGCGGGTGACGCTTTAGCAGATATTTCCGCCGGCAGCTCATGCTGCCCGCCCGAAACGCCCTGCAAGTTG
This sequence comes from uncultured Burkholderiales bacterium, assembly GCA_903871435.1. Lineage (GTDB taxonomy): Bacteria > Pseudomonadota > Gammaproteobacteria > Burkholderiales > Burkholderiaceae_F > GJ-E10. The sequence continues at coordinate 1,441 of CAIQGU010000267.1, forward strand.
ACCATTAAACCGGCGTTCCGTGGGCGCAGTATAAGCGATCGCCTGCTGGCCGGCCGGTCACCGCTCGCGGGGCCGGCGCTCCTTATTTGATATTCGTCAGTACTATCGCGGCTTGCCATGCTGCCAGCCCACACGACACCGCCGGCTTGTGCCCGGGGCGCCGCCTCCGCGGCACGCGCGCCATGCTGATCGCCGCCTTCCACCTGCTGGGGCGGCTGCCGCTGCGGGCGTTGCACGCCCTGGGTGGCGCGCTCGGCTGGGTGGTCTACGGGCTATCTCCCTCCTACCGGCGTCGGATCGGCGAGAACCTGCCCGCGAACGTGGCCGCGGGACCCGCCGGGCGCCGCCGCGTGTTGCATCGCGCGATAACCGAGGGCGGCCGCCAGGCGCTCGAACTGGCGTGGGTCTGGACGGCGACCGCCGAGCAGATCCAGGCGCGCGTGCAGACCGCCAACCCCGAGGTGATTGAAGGCTTACTGCGCCAGGACCGCGCGATCCTGATGCTCACGCCGCACCTGGGTTGCTTCGAGGTGATAGCACAGCACCATATGACCGGCGCGGCGGGCCGGGCGCGGCCCATGCTGGCGCTGTATCGCGTACCCCGCAAGAGCAGCCTGCGGCCGCTCTTCGAGCAGGCGCGCATCCGCCACGGGCTGTTGCTGGCGCCCGCCGATCTGCACGGGGTACGCCTGATGCTGCGGGCGCTGCGCAACCGCGAGATCGTCGGCCTGCTGCCCGACCAGGTGCCATCGCGCGGCGAAGGCGTGTGGGCGCCATTCTTCGGCCGACCGGCCTTCACGATGACGCTGCCGGCCCGCCTGGCGTGCGCCCACGATGCGCTGGTCGTGCTGGTCTATGCGCAGCGCCTGCCGCGCGGCGCCGGCTACCGCATCCACTGGCAACCCCTGGAGGCAAGCCTCACGGGGGAACCGCAGGCCGACGCCGCGTCCATCAATGCCGCCATGGAACACGTGATATTGCGCTGCCCCGAGCAGTACCTGTGGAGCTACAACCGTTACAAGCGGCCGCCCGGCGTCGCAGCGCCCCCGCCAGCGGGCGATCCACTGCCGGCCACGCCCGCGGCGAACACGATTTCACCGTGAAATAAGACCCCGATGAGGCCGGCATGAACCCTCTCTACCGCGCCGTTGCCCGCGCCTGGGTGGCCATCATCACGGCCAGCGCGGGCTGGCCGCTGGCGCTGCGCATGGCCATGGCGGCGGTCATCGGCGACCTGGGCTGGCTGGCCGTGGCAAGGCGCCGGCGCATCGCCGATGCCAACCTGCGCGCCTGCTTTCCGCAAATGACCGGGACCGAACGCCGGCGCATCGCGCGGCAGATGTTCCGCCATGTTGCCCGCGGCCTGCTCGATTACGGCGTGCTGTGGCAATGCGACGCCGCGCGCCTGCGGCAGTTTGTCCGCGTGGAAGGCGCCGAGCACCTGGAAGCGGCAGCCGGAGCGCCGCTCATATTGCTCTCGCCGCACTTCGTGGGGCTGGATGCGGGCGGCTTGCGGCTGACCACCGAACGGCGCATGGCAACGCTGTACGCGCCGCAGTCCAATCCGGTGTGGGACGAGAAGCTGCGCGCCGGGCGGGCGCGCTTCAACGAGCCCGTGCTCATCGCCAAGCGCGGCTTTGATCTGCGCACCGCGCTGCGGGCGCTGCGCGACGGCCTGCCGTTCTACTACCTGCCGGACATGGACATCGGCGGCGTGAACTCCATCTTCGTGCCGTTCTTCGGCGTGCCCGCGGCGACCTTGCCCATGGTTTCGCGGTTGGCCCGCAGCACCGGGGCACGCGTCATGATGGCCGTCACGGAACAGACATCTGACGGGTACGTCGTCCACCTGGAGGCGCCGTGGCCGGATTTTCCCGGCGCATCCGTCGAAGAGGACACGGCCCGCATGAACCGCGAGATCGAGCGCTGGGTCTTGCGCATGCCCGAGCAGTATCTGTGGACCCATCGCCGATTCAAGACACGCCCCCCGGGCGCAGCCGGGATCTACGGCTGAGCGCACCGCGCCGGCCAGTGCTCGCCGGGTCCGCGCCCACGCATGAGCGATAATGCCCGCATGAAAATTCGTTTCACAAAGATGCAGGGTGCGGGCAACGATTTCGTGATGCTCGACGGCGTGCGGCAGGCTCTGGACCTGACGCCGGCCACGCTGCGCAAACTGGCCGACCGCCGTTTTGGCGTTGGCGCGGACCAGATACTGGTAGTTGAAACCGCGCCCGACGCCAGCGCGGATTTTCGTTATCGCATCTTCAACGCCAATGGCGGCGAGGTGGAGCAGTGCGGCAATGGCGCGCGCTGCTTCGTCAAGTTCGTGCACCAGCTGGGCCTGACCCGGCGCCCGGTCATCCGCGTCATCACGGCCGGCGGTCTTATCGAACCGCGCCTGGAAGAGGACGGTTCGGTCAGTGTGGACATGGGGCCGCCGGATTTCCGGCCGCAGGCCTCGGGCTTCGACCCGCAAGGGCTCACTCCGCAACACCGCGGTGGAGCGCAAATGTGGCCACTGGCGGTTGCGGGCCGCGAAGTTGCGGTGTGCGTCGTATCAATGGGCAACCCGCACGCGGTCCAGATCGTGGCGGATACGGAGACGGCGCCGGTGGAGATTTTGGGGCCGCTCATCGAGAAGCACCCGCGTTTTTCCAACGGCTGCAACGCCGGCTTCCTGCAGATCCTCGACCGCAACACGGTGCGCCTGCGCGTATGGGAACGCGGA
>CAIQGU010000268.1 GCA_903871435.1 uncultured Burkholderiales bacterium
GAGTCCACGTAGCGCACCGTGCCGCCCGTAGCACCCTCCTCGCCCATCACATGCCAGGGTTCCAAAGCGCCACGCAGGGAAAGCTCCACCCCGCGGGCGGCGACCTCGCCGTACAGTGGAAAGCGGAACTCCCAATGCGGCGCAAACCAGCTGCGGTCAAACCGATAGCCCGCCGCGGCCGTTTCATCGAGGACGTCGGCGAGATCCTGTTCGATGAACGTGGGCAGCAGGAAGCGGTCGTGCAGCTCGGTATTCCAGCGTGTCAGGCGCGCCTTGTAGGGCTCGAGCCAGAATCGCGCCACCAGGGCGCGCAGCAGAAGTTGCTGCACGAGACTCATGCGCGCGTGCGGTGGCATCTCGAAGGCACGCATCTCGAGCAAACCCAGCCGGCCGGTGGGACCATCGGGCGAATACAGCTTGTCGATGCAGAACTCCGAGCGGTGCGTATTGCCGGTCACATCGACGAGCAGGTTGCGCAGCAGGCGGTCGACCAGCCATGGGCGCACCTCGCGGCCGGGACCGGCCAGCCGGTGCAGCTCGGCAAAGGCGATCTCCAGCTCATACACCTGGTCGTTGCGCGCCTCGTCGACCCGTGGCGCCTGGCTGGTGGGGCCGATGAACAAGCCGGAGAACAGGTAGGACAGCGCCGGATGGTTGTGCCAGTACGCGATCAGGCTGGCGAGCAGATCGGGCCGGCGCAACATCGGGCTGTCGGCCGTGCTGGGGCCGCCCAGCACGAAATGGTTACCGCCGCCCGTACCCGTATGACGGCCATCGACCATGAATTTTTCGGCCGACAGGCGCGACAGGCGCGCTGCTTCGTAGAGATGCTCGGTGCGGTCGACGAGCTCCGGCCAGCTGGCCGAGGGATGGACGTTGACCTCGATCACACCCGGATCGGGCGTCACCGACAGGCCTTGCAGGCGTGGATCGCGGGGTGGCGGATAGCCCTCGAGTATCACTGCCATGTCCAGATCGGTGACCACCGCTTCGATGGCGGCCAGCAGATCGAGGAAATCCTCCAGGCGCGCCAGGGGCGGCAGGAAGATGTAGAGATTGCCCTCGCGGGGTTCCACGCACAGCGCCGTGCGCGTGAGATTGCCGGCCGAGGTAAAGCGCTCGGGTTGGTCACCGCTGGCAGCAGCGGCGTTCGCGCCGGCCGCGCCAGGATTTTCTGCCGAACCATTGGTCCCGGGCGTCGGCTGGCCCGCCCCGGCAAGGCCAGCGCCAATTGCGATGCTCTCGGCCCGGTCGTGCGGGTCAGTCATGGGCGCGACGCCACCGGATGGGTCGCCGGGAGCCGCGGCGTCGCCGGCAAAAACGCCCGGCCGCCGGTACTGGTTCTCCAGGCGCACGGCCTCGGGCAGGTCCGGGCGCGCGGCGTAGGGGTCGCGCTCTTCTTCGAGCAGGCGATCCGCCGGGGTGGACCACGGCAGGGAATCGAGCGGCAGCCGCCAGCCCATGGGCGAATCCCCGGGCACGAGGTACATGCGCTCATCGCGGAAAAACCATGGACCGGTCTCCCAGCGCGCGCCAGCCAGCGCGGGGTCGCCCTCCGCGCGGCGCAGGGGGAGCGCGTAGCCGACCTCGGCGGACAGGCCGGCGTCAAAAATGCGCCGCAAGCGCTCGCGTTCCATTTCGTCGTCCAGTCGGCTGTCGAAGGGATCGACGTTGACCGGCAGGCGCCGTTCGCGCCAGAGGTAGTACCAGACGTCTTCAAACGCGGCGATGGCAAAGCGCGGATCCAGACCCAGGCGCTCGACCAGCGCCAGCATCAGCCGCCGTGCATCGGCCTGCTGGTAACCGCGTGGCGCGCGTTCGTCGGCAAAGCGCGCCGGATCGCGCCAGGCGGGTTGGCGGTCACGCCGCCAGTACACCGATAGCGCCCAGCGCGGCAATTGCTCGCCGGGATACCACTTGCCCTGACCGAAATGCAGGAAGCCGCCGGCGCCGTACTTCTCGCGCAGGCGCAGCACGAGGTCGGTGGCATAGGCGCGCTTGGTTGGACCCAGGGCCGCCGTGTTCCACTCCGCCCCATCACGGTCCTCGACCGATACGAACGTGGGCTCGCCCCCCATGGTGAGGCGCACGTCCATGGCCTCGAGATCCGTATCCACGGCCGCGCCCAATCGATCGATGGCCGCCCATTGTTCATCGCGATAGGGGAAGGTGACGCGCGGTGCTTCGTAAATGCGCGTGACGTTCATCTCGTGCACGAACGTGACCTCGCATTCCTCGAGCGCGCCCGTTACCGGCGCCGCGCCACCCGGTTCCGGTGTGCACGCCAGGGGAATATGGCCTTCGCCGGCCAGCAGTCCCGAGGTGGGGTCAAACCCGATCCAGCCGGCGCCGGGCAGGTACACCTCGCACCAGGCATGCAGGTCGGTGAAGTCGGACTCCGCGCCCGAGGGGCCGTCGATGGCCTTGACGTCCGGCTTGAGCTGTATGAGATAGCCCGATACGAAGCGCGCGGCCAGACCCAGGCGGCGCAGGCA
>CAIQGU010000269.1 GCA_903871435.1 uncultured Burkholderiales bacterium
GAGCGCGTTGCTGCTCCTGCTGGGCGCGCAGCGCATTGTCCTGCTGGGCTTTCTGCTGCTGGGCGCGTTGCTGCTCCTGCTGGGCGCGCAGCGCATTGTCCTGCTGGGCTTTCTGCTGCTGGGCGCGCTGCTGCTCCTGTTGGGCGCGCAGCGCGTTGTCCTGCTCCGCTTTCTGCTGCTGGGCGCGTTGCCGGTCCTCTTGCGCACGTTGCGCTTCCTGTTGGGCCTTGGCTTGTCCGTCTCTTTGTTGCTGGAGTGCCTGCTGTTCACGAAAACGCTCGGCGTCGCGCGGGTCCGTTTGAGGACCAGGTCGCAGGGGCTGGCCTGGTGGGGGTACACCAGCGACGGGGGCAGGCGCTGCCAGTCCGGACTGGGGATGCGGGACGCCAAACGCACTGGCGGCGTTGGGTGGTGGCGAGCTCGGTGTTTGGACCGGCTGTGCCGGCGGCAGATTGGCCAGCGGTCGCCCCGGCAGGTAGGCCGGAATCGGCCGTGTACTGATCGGTCGCGGGGCCGGCACACGCATGATGGCGGGAATGGCGGCAGCAAGGTGCGCCTGCGTCGGCACATTGGCGGAAAATGCCTGCCCAGAGGCCGTCGCGCCAGCGGGTGCGACGACCGTCACGTTGGTGATGTTGGTAACGTTCGTCACGGTGTGGGTCGTGTTGTTGTAGTTGCTGATGCGCGTATTGACCACATTGTTCTGTACGCGCATTCCCAGGTTGACGATAGGCGGCGCGCTGACCACCACGGCTGGCGCTGTGCCTATTGGCGCTGGCACAATCAGTCCCGGCTGTGACCCGGGTGGCGCCGGGACGAACACGCCCTGTGGTCCGCGGCAGCGCGGCCCCGGCCTCACGCCGTCGCGAGGTTCGGCGACGGTCAGACGCACCTCGAGTGACGGAGCCGCGAAGCCGACACCTTCCGCCGCCCAGAACCCGCTGACAAAGACGACATCGTCTTCGCGGTGCTCATAGTAGGGATGGATCCAGTGATAGCCCCGGCGTGGCGGCGCGTCCCAGTGACCGGCGGCCCACACCCAGTCGCCCGCCCACGTCCAGTATCCCCCTACCCAGACGGCATCGGGAAAGGGCTGCGGTGGAGGCGGCTCGACGAGCATCGGAGGGGGTGCCCAGCTGACCAGCACCGGCGGCGGCTGATCGATCGGCGGCTCGATATAGACACTGACCACATCCCGTGAGGGCGCCGGATAGTACGCTGGAGCGGCGTAGGTCTGCGGTGGCGGGTAGCCTTGTGGCGCGTAGACAGGGGGACGATAGACAGGTTCTGAAGCGACGTAGACCGTGCGTTCGGCTGGTTCGACAACGCACGCAGTCAATGCCACGGTGGCCAGCAGCGCTGCCGAGCGCAATGCAGCCGCACGCGTGGCGCGCAGCCGAGGCCTCAGGTTCACGTCAAGGTTCAAGCAGGCGAGCATTTGGGTCTCCGGGGCGAGCAACAAGCGATTCGGATCATTCGCTTTTCGTATGCTGGAACAACGCGTGGAGGAGGGACCGGTTGACGTCAGCTGAGGTTTCGGCCGCCAGCACGGAGACGCCGGCGGCCTGCATGCCCTGGCATCGAATTGGTTATCATCGGTCTGCAATCTGGTCCCATGTTCAAAAGGCAGCCATGCGCACAATCGGCAATTTCCTGTGGTTCATCTTCGGTGGGGCCTTGATGGGCCTGGGGTGGTGGCTGGCCGGCGCGCTGTGCTTTCTCACCATCGTTGGCATTCCCTGGGGCCGCGCCTGTCTTGTCATCGGCGAGTTCACGTTTTTCCCATTCGGCAAGGAGGCCATCAGCCGCAAGGAACTGTCGAACCAGGACGATATCGGCACGGGCGCGATGGGCCTGCTCGGAAATATCCTGTGGTTCATCCTCGCTGGCGTGTGGTTGGCGGTCGGCCACGTCCTTGCCGCGATTGCCTGCGCCATTACTCTCATCGGGATCCCGTTTGCCCTTCAGCATCTGAAACTTGCTGGCATGGCCGTGGCCCCCATCGGCAAGACCATCGTGACGAAGGAGGTAGCCGAAGCCGCGCGCCGCCGAAATGTGGAAGCATCGCTTGGGCAGCTGCGCAGCCGGGCGACCCCATGAAGGCTCTCCTGCGACCCCA
>CAIQGU010000270.1 GCA_903871435.1 uncultured Burkholderiales bacterium
CCGATCTGTCGAAAATGACACCGATCCGACATGGCGGACGAACACATTCGCCGTCACCACATTGCGCCAGCCACGGTCGCGGGCACGCAGCGAGAAATCATTTTCCTCGCCATAGCCACGGCCGAACAACTCAGCATCGAACAGGCCGACATCGTCGAGCGCATCCCGGCTTATATACATGCAAAACCCGTGCGCCGTCGGCACGTCATGCAGCACGCCGTCATCAAACGCGCTGCACAGCGCGTCCATCTCGGCCAATGACCGGCCACCCGGCATCGCTGTTGCCCCCGGCAGCATCGGAATGCTCATGATCGACGCGTTGTTGGACATCGGCGTCACACTGGCAATGCGCGGATGACGCTGTGCCGCCTGGTGCAGGCGGTCGAGCCAGAAATCCGCCACCTCCGTGTCGGCGTTGAGCAGCACCACATCATCGTCAGGACAACTGGCCATGCCGAGATTGACGCAGCCGACAAAGCCGCGATTGACCGTCAATCTGCGGTAGGCAAAGCCCATCTCGGCGGCAAAGCTTGCCACCGCCTGGCTCAGCTGTGGATCAGGGCTGCAATCATCGATGATCAGCACACGATGGGCGGTCTCGCCACGCGCCGCGTGCACACTGCGCAGGCAACACAACGTCTCCTCCAGGCCGCCATAGACCGGCACCACCACCGTCACCCGGCGCGGTGGAAGTGCCGCCATCACCGCAGCCGCCTGGGTCGCCTGGCCCGCGATATCTCCCAAACCAGACCCCTCGCTGGTGATCGCCACGGCAAAGCCATCTGCGAACGGGTTCCAGCGCAGCGTAAAGCCGCAATGCTGCTGGCCACGGGGCCGGTAGGGCCGCATTTCGTCGGCAACCAGGCTCTGCGAGCGGCCGCTGCCGGCAAATCGCGCCATCAGCCGAACGCGGCGCTGTGGGTTCAAAATATCCACAACCCAGCCGCGAATATGGCCGGGACCGCAATATTCGATCTCATGCTCCAGGCAGCCCGGCTGATCCGTGATCCGCTCTGCCTCGCCTTCGCGCGCAGACTCTCCATCATCGGCAAAGCCTAGCTGTATGCGTGGCGCATGCCGCACGGCCTGCGCCAGCGTCACACGCAGCAGGCTGGCGCCATGCCGCTCCGCCAGAAATTCCAGCCCCGCCTCCGCCAGACTGGCATTCAGCCCGGCATCCTCATGCAGCGCCACCAAGGTGGCGGCAATGGCGTCATCACCGTCGGCCACCAGAAAGCGCAGCGTCTCCGGCAAGGCCAGCGCCTCGGCCATGCAGTGCCCGATCACGCAGGGCAGGCCATGCGCGAAACTGTCGAGCACCATGCGCTGGGCCGCCTCGCCCACGGCACCGCCGGGCGGCAACAGCGTACAGCGCAGCCGGTGCAGCATGTCAGCCAGTACCGGCACAAACCCGATCACGTGCAGATCGGCCTCCTGCAGACCGGCCAATTCAGCCGGCATGTTGGGGCCAATGAGATAGCACTCCGCATGATGCTGACGCGCTGCCAGACGGCTGCGCAGCCGGGGCATCACCGCCTCGGCAAGATGATGTACGGCCGCCACGTCACGCGGGTCACTGAAATCACTGAGACAGGCAAAGCCGGTGCGCAAGGCAAAGCTGCGACGCGGCTTTTGGCGCAGCAACGGGGTCGGTGCCACCCACACCAGCAGCGCGGGCATGGCGTCACGCAGCGTCTGGGCCTGCTTGTCGGACGCCACGAGCACGCCATCCACCCAGCCCAGCGCCTGCAGATCGTCGGTTGTCGCATCCGTCCGGACTGTACTCGGCTCTACCTGACAGATGATCCTGGCACGCGGCAGCCGCAGGCGCACCTCAGCGGCCTGATCAGCAAGGCGTAACCCATGCAGATAGATCAGCTCAGGCCGGGCGCTCATGCTCTCGACCGCTTCAGCGAGCGTGCAGAACGAACCGAGGCATTGCACGCCGTGCCGCTCCAGCAGTGCTGCCGTGTGACGCTCCAGCGGGCTGGCCTCGACCTGCGACCAAAGGCTGACGGCAAAGCCGAGTTCCAGCAGCGCCTGCAGATGAGACGGCAGACCGCCATCCGGGGCAAGCACCGGCAGCGTGGTTGTGACATAAAGAGCACGGCGCAGAACGCTCCGTGCCGCCTCGAGCGCCGGCATCTGACCAGTGAAGCGATGCACTGAAAGCGGCGTCTCCCATCGTTTAAGCAAAATCTGCAGCTGACGCGCGGGCACCACAGCCTCGGGGCCCCGCCAAACCAGCTGGCTCGCCGGCTGCACGACGACACGCAGCCCTTCGGCTCGTACGCGAAATGCCAGATCAGCCGCGGCCATCGGCCCTGCTGGAAATTCGTCGCTGAAGCCGCCAATCCGGGCGAATAGGCCTGCCTCGATCAGGGTCGCACCGTCGGCCAGCAGATCAGTGTCGCGCAGATGCCGTAGCCCCTGGGTGCCCGCAGGACTGCCACGTCCCCATGGCCAAATATCGCCCAGGCGCCAGAGGATGGCCCCGCATTGCCAAACCTGACCGGCGCTGTCGAGCGACATTGAACCCACCAGCCCAATGCCATGCGCGGCACTCGCCACCAATGTCTCCAGCCAGCCGGCACACGTCTCGGTGTCGCGATCGAGAAACACCAGCAAACGGCCACGCGCCCGCGCTGCACCGGCATTGCGGCTGGCAGGCAGACCCAGCGGCTCAGCATTGCGGATCAACCGGATGCCGCCGGTTAGCAGCAATCCCGCCAGCAACGTCTCATCGCTGCTGGCGTCGTCGACGAGGATCACCTCCATGGCAACCGAAGCTGGACTCTGCGCCACCAGACTGGCCAGACAGCGATAGGTCGAAGCAAAGTCGTCGGTGGCAACAACGATCACCGAGACCTCAGGCACCTCATGCACCGGCACATACAAAGATGGGTGCTCACGCTGCATCCGGCCCGCCAACGCCGCCAGCGTGTCCTGCCACCCCGCCTGCTCCACCACGTCACGTAACGCACGCTGTGCCGCCGCACGCTTGTCCGCTGCCAGCGCCACACGGGCATTGACAACATTGGCCATCCCCTCGGAAAGCATGGCGAGACACGCCGCCAAATCCTCCGGGCGGGTGGCGCTGGCGATGTCGGCCGATACGGTCTGGCGCAACAACGCCTGCACCGTCCCGTCGCGTCCACTCTGGCTCAACGCCATAAGTGACCGCTCAATCCACGCCGCACCGCCATCAAGGATACAGCCATCGGATTGCCGGCGGATGCGGATGAAATGCCGCGCCCCATCCAGGAAGCGCGAGGGGCTGTGAATGACAAACCCATGCCGGCCGTCGCCTGCCCCAAGCTTGCGCAGATCGGGACGATAGAGATCACAGCAAATGCGCAGCAACACGCGCTCACCGTCGAGCAACTCCACACTGACCGGCGTGTCCGGCAAAGCCGGATCCCACGCCCAGCCGCTGATCAGCTCAAAGGACAGATGATCGACATACCCCACGCCGCCCAGCGTAAATCCAGGTGCTGGCGTCTGCAGATCAGACGACATCAGCCAGCAACGACCCAGCGTTGCGACTGCCGGCCTCAATCACGGCGCTGCCGCGTGCATCACTTTCATGCGACCAGCGCAGGTACCATTCGACAAAGCGCGGCACACCCTCGGAAAGCGGGGTCGCCGGTGAGAAGCCGGTCAAAGCGGCAATTTCGTCAATGGTGGCGCAGGTCTCGGCCACGTCGGCTGCAGGACGCTCGGCATATTCGATGATCGCCTTCCGCCCCAGCCCCTGCTCCAGCAATTCCACCAAAGCCGACACCGGCTCGCTTCGGTTGTTGCCGATGTTGAGCACCCGCACCGGAGGCTGGCCCGGTGCTACCTGTGGCGAATGATCGAGCGCGCCGACCACACCGGCCACGATGTCGTCGATATAGGTGAAGTCCCGCCGCACCGTGCCATCGTCGTAAAGCTGGATCGGACGCCCTGCCATGATCGCCTCGGCAAAGCTGTAATACGCCATGTCCGGCCGGCCCCACGGGCCATAAACAGTGAAGAAGCGCAAACCGGTCTGCGCCATGCCGTAGAGATGGCCATAAGAATGGCTCATCAGCTCATCGGCACGCTTGGTCGCGGCATAGAGCGACATTGGCGTGTCCACCCGGTCCGCCTCGGCGAACGGCACGCGCTGATTGCTGCCATAGACGGAGGACGAGCTGGCATAGACCAGATGATCCAACCGCTTCAGATGCCGCCCGAACTCCAACACACCCAGATGGCCCATCACGTTGGACGCCACATAGGAATACGGATCGATCATCGAATAACGCACGCCCGCCTGTGCCGCCAAATGCACGATACGGGTGATGCCGGGATGCAAGGTTGCCAGCCGCGCCATATCATCGCGGGAGGCCAGATCGAGCTCGATGAACTTAAATCCCGGCTTGTCCGCAAGGTTGGCCAGCCGCGCCTGTTTCAGACGGACATCATAATACGGCGTGAGGTTGTCCACGCCGATCACCTGCTCGCCACGCGCCAGCAAAGCCTCAGCGGTGTGATATCCGATAAAGCCGGCAGCGCCGGTCAGCAAAATCGTCACCACCGCCTCCGTGCTTGCCGATACCGACCCTTCTGCAACCGCGCAGGGCTCGGATGATTGACGGTGCGGTCTAGCTTTCTTGACCGAACCGGGCAAGCAATCATGCACAACCAGCGCGACCTCTCGCTGGCCTATTCGCCCGGCGTGGCCTATGCCTGCCTGGCCATCCAGGAAGACCCCACGCTGGCGGCGCAATACACC
>CAIQGU010000271.1 GCA_903871435.1 uncultured Burkholderiales bacterium
CCGCCTTTGCCTGCCTTGGTCGCCTTGCTTGCTTTCTTGGCCTTGGTGGGCGCAACCTTGCCGGCTTTGACCTTTTTTGGCGCTACCGTGGTTGATTTTTTCGCTGCTGTCTTTACCCCCACGGCTTTTTTCGCGATGGATTTTTTGGCGGTGGGTTTCTTCGCCGCGGCCTTCTTCGCTGCGGTTTTCTTGCTTGCGGTCTTTTTCGTGGCCATTGGCGGGAACGGTGGGTTCAAGGGGTTTGGAGCAGCCGGTGTGATCCGGCCGCATGGCCCAAGTATCGCAGAAGTGGGCAGCGCTGCAGCGCGTTGTTCAGTCGCGTGAAAACAGCCGCTGTATGGCCCGCGCGGGCGAGGTCTTCATCACGCGCAGCAGGTTGTTGTAGCCGTCGGTCCAGACGCCAACGTCCGCTTGTTCGCGCAGCGCCTCGCTGCGCTGGCCGATAGGGCCGTCGGCCAGTGTCTGCGGATTGCGGGCGATAAGTACCCACTCGCTGCTGCTGGCCTTTGAGGCGTTGTCGTCAATCTCGTCGTCGATGAGCCGCGCGCTCAGCCCCGCCGCCGCCACGATATTGGCCAGCACCGGCTGCAGGTCGAGAAACCGGTTCGAGATATGCACGGCCACGATGCCGTCGTCGGCCAGATGGCGCACATAAAGCTCGATGGCCTCGCGGGTCAGCAGATGCACCGGGATGGAATCGCTGGAGAAGGCGTCAACCGCAAGAACATCGAAAGCCTGCGGATGGCCGCTGCTCAGCTCCCGGTCCAGGGACAGGCGCGCATCGCCCAGCGCCACCTCGACGCGCGCGGGCGTCGATTCGAGGTAGGTGAAACGGCCGTTGGCCAGCGCCACCACGTCGCGGTCGAGCTCATAGAAGCGCACGTTGTCGCCCGCGCGCCCGTAGGCGGCCAGCGTGCCCACGCCCAGGCCAATGACACCGATATGCACCGCAGGCTTGTGGTCCTGCGCGCGGGTTATGGCCAGTCCCACGCCCGAGGTGCGCGTGTAATACGAGCCTGGCTGGTTGCGGTCGGCACCGCTCATCGCCTGTTCGCCGTGCAGGATTACGCCGTGCAGCAGGCGCCGCACCCGCACGCCCTCGTCGTCGATCTCTCGTACCCGCAGCGTGCCGTAGAAATTGCGCTGCATCACGATGAGGTCGTGGTCGAGGAAGCTTACGTAGCTCCAGTCTTCCCAGGCGATGCCGGCGCAGGCCAACACGGCGGCCGTAACCAGGCCAACCGACCATGCGCGCGCCATGCCGGGCCGGCGCAGCGCGGCCAGGAAGGCGGCAATGGCCACGAAGGCCAGTGCCAGTGGCAGTTCGTACAGGGAGTTGAAGATGCGCGGCGCCACCAGGCCCACGAAAACACCGCCCAGCGCGCCGCCCACCGAAATCATCAGGTAGTAGCGCGTCAGCTCGGTGCTTGCCGGCTTGCGCGCAGCCAGCTCGCCATGGCAGAAGACGCAGGTGGCCAGCAGTCCCAGGCAATAGAGCGGTACGGCGAGGCTGACGTCCAGCACGCCGCTGGAGATCGACAGGCCTGCCGCCATCAACAACGCTGCCGCCAGGGCCAGCGGCATGCCCCACCGCGGGCTGTACCAGCCGCGTCCGCCCCGCCCTTCGAAGACCACGATAAAGCTGAACAGGTAGATCGCCAGGGGCAGCACCCACAGGAAGGGCGCTGAAGCCACGTTCTGCTGCAACTGGTTGGTGGTGGCCAGCAGCAGCACGACGCCCAGCGCCGATAGTCCCAGCCAGATGGCTGGCGTGCCGGCCAGGGGACTATCGGCCGTGGTTGCTGCCTCGGTCTGCGCTGGCGCCACTCCCGACGGGGCGCCGTCGCGGCATCGCCAGGCGATCCAGGAGCAACCGGCGACGAACAGCAGGTAAACCGCCGACCAGGTCATGGCCTGGCCGCGCGAACCCAGCAGCGGCTCGACGAGAAAGGGGAAGGCCACCAGGCCCAGCAAGGAGCCGAAATTGGACAGCGCGAACATCCGGTACACCGCGCGCGCCGGAAAGCGGGGTGCCATCCAGGACTGGAGCAGCGGCCCGGTGGAAGACAGCAGGAAGTACGGCAGGCCGATGGTCGCCAGCAGTACGAGCAGGATGGCCAGCGCCGCATCCTGCCCTCCCACCGGCTTGAGGGCCGCGCTGGGAATGATGGGCAGCACGGCGAGGCTCAGGACCAGCAGTGCCGCATGGACCTGGAACTGGCGGCGCGGCGTCAGCCGGCGGGTCGTGAAATGGGCATAGGCATAGCCGGCGAGCAGGGTCGACTGGAAGAACACCATGCACACGGACCAGACCCCGGCGCTGCCGCCGAACCAGGGCAGGATCTGCTTGGCGATGATGGGTTGGACCAGGAACAGCAGCAGGGCGGACAGCGCGATGGTCGCGGCAAAGAGGGGCATGGGTGGGGGTGGGCGCGCGGTGACCGGATGGCCCCGCAATGCGTCTGTGGAAAGGCTAAGTTGCGCGGATTCTCGCACGCGACATCGCGATGAATGGCGGGCGGACACCCTGTTTCTCCGCTTACCCCGCAAACGTCGGAACCTTAAGATCGGAACTACCACTGCCGACTCGCCCGGCGGTTGCCGCGCGGGCAGTGGTCGCCTAGTCTGCCTTGTGCCATGCGATTGGTTCCGGGCCGGCTGGGGAAAATGCCGCCTGGAGCCCGTTTTGTTCGACCTGCCGCCCCGATCGACCGATGACCAAGCTGGCGATGACGCGACACCGGAACCGGTGACGCTCGATACGCTCGCTCTGCGTTGGCAGGTTATCGTAGGGCGTGACAGGCGCCCGAGCGGCGTCAGGCTCGAATTGCGCGATCGCAGTACGGTACGGCGCGTCCCGCTGAGCGCCTTGCTCGAGAGCATCGTGCGCGGTTTCGTCCCCGAGGACTCCCTGCCGTTCCCGCACGGTCTCGTTCTCCTGGCGCCGCTCGACACCGCCGTTGATGCGGCCATGGCCCGCTGGACGGCGCCGCGCAACGTCCTGCTGGAAATACCGGCGGCTGCGCTCGAGGACGAAGCGCGCGTGCGCATATTGTTCGACTCGCGGCAGAAGGGCATCCGCCAGGCCCTGCGGCTGTCCGATACCCGTGTCCCCAAGGAACGACTGCCCTTCTTCCAGTACCTGGTGGGACCGGCGGCGCTCGCGCCCCAGGCGGGCATTCCGGTGCTGGCCCTGGACGCGGGCGACCTTGCCCGGGCCGATGCTGCGCTTGCCGCCGGCGTGCACGGTGTCGTGGGTTGGCCGGTAGGCGACCCCGTGGAAGACAAGGCCCGCGATCTCTCGCCATCGCAACGCGCTATTTTTGAACTGGTTCGTCTCATACAGGGTGATGCCGAGATTCGCGCGCTGGAAAAGGTGTTCGAGGCCGAACCCCTGCTGGCCTACATGCTGCTGACGCTGGCCAACAGTGTCGCCTTTCGGCGTGGCGCACCCACGGCTTCGCTGCGCCATGCGGTGCTGTCTATCGGCTACCAGCGGCTCATCAAATGGCTGGTGCTCATACTGGCGATTTCGAGCAAGGGTGGCCGCATAGCGCCGCTGATTTTCACGACACTGGTCCGTGGCTACTGCATGGAGAACCTGTTGCTGGCCACCGGCCGTCCCCGTGCTGATGCCGACGAAGCGTTCATCGTCGGCGCGTTTTCGCTGCTGGACAAGATCACCGGCCAGCCCTTGGCGGATCTGCTGGGCGAGGTTGGACTCCCCGACGGCGTGGTAGACGCGCTGCTTAAGCGGGAGGGACCGTACGCATCGTTCCTGGATGCGGTGCTGGGTCTGGAGGCGGACGGCGCGCAGCGGGACGATGCTGTCTATGGTTCCTGCCCGGCCGATCCGGATGCGATCAACCGGTCGCTATTGCAGGCTATTTCCGCGGCCGACGCCATGCTGGCCCTGATTTAAGTTCCGCCATTCACATCACTCGCTTGCGCCCTTGCGCGCCGGCGTGGTGGGCGCGACGGCGGAAACTGCGCGGGTGCGCTCAGGCAACCGCTGGAGCGCTCTTCCCAGAGTTGCTCCAGGCAGACGCGATCCGGAGGCAGCGTCAGCAGCGGTTGCAGGTCCATTGCCGCGCAGACCCGTGACAGCGTGCCCACCAACCCGCGACCCGCCTCCAGCGACACCACGGCGTCCAGACCTACGCCTGCCCGCTGCGCCAGCGCGCGGCGGCTCCACCCAAGGGCGAGCCGCCTGCTGCGCAGATTGCCCGCTTGGTTACCCGTAATGTCGGTGGCGTAAGCGCGGCCGGGTGTCGCGCCCGCCATCCCGGCGGCAGGGCCTGCTCGGGCTGCCAACACCAAGCCCATGCGCAGGCTGCGCAACAGTTTCCCCCAGGTTTGCAGGCGTATCGCCATGGGTTGCTCCAGGGCCCGACGCACGTTCTTGTAGCCCACGCCGCTATCGAGGCTCAGTCGATAGGCAACGGGCGGCTGCAGGCGCCGCAATTGGGCCGACAGTTCTTCGAAGGTGAATGCTGTTTTCGGGCAGCCAAGCGGATTGACGCCGCTGGCAAGCGGCCGTGGGTGCGTCGGGAGAGCGCGATGGGCGATGAGGCTGGGCATGGCGCCACGATGGCCGCCCACCTCCACTGGGTCAAGACGATTGCCGAATATTCACCAACTGCCCGGTGGCCATGGAGTCGCGCCCATGGCCACCGGACGGGATCAGCGCGCCGTCTTTTTGGCCGCCTTCGCGGCCTTGGTGGCGGGTGTCTTGGCGGCGGCTTTCTTCGCAGCGGTCTTCGCTACTGTTTTCGTGGCCGACTTCGCGGCTGCCTTGGCAGCAGTCTTGGCGCTCGCGCCCGCGGTGGCCTCGGACGCGGATTTGCTCGCCGCCTTGGGCGCCGATTTTGCCGCGGTCTTGGCGGCCGTCTTTGTCGCTGTCTTTGCCGCCGTCTTTGCCGTGGTCTTGACTGCGCTGCGCGCCGGCGCAGGATCTTCGGACGCGCTGCCGGGTTCCTCGGCCGGCGCTGCGCGGCTCTTGGCTGTACGGGCGCCGCTGGCCGCGCGTGCGCGCGCTCCGCCGACGGCCGCAGCGGGTTCGCCTTCGGCTGCCCCAGGACGGGCCGGCCGCGCTTCGAACTCGAAGCCGGTGGATCCGTCGGGCTTGCGAACCAGGTAGGCGGCGAACTTGCGGCGCGTGCGATTGGACACGAAACCGCGCAGCAGTTCGGTGCGCCCATCGCCCAGCAGCTTGCGCATCTGTTCGGCCTCGATGGTCTGCTGCAGTATCACGCGCCCTGAGCGGAAATCGCAGCTGCGTGCCGCGCCGACGGATTTCTCGCACACATAGGCCATGGGCTGTTCGTACACCGCCGAGCCGCACTTGGGACAGGGGCCCAGCGACGTCAGGCCGCTGAAATCCACCTCGGTCCCGTCATCGTCGCCGGCGGCATTGCCGAAGTCGAACTCGAGCTTGAATTCCCCGGAGATCTTCAGCGCGGCCGCAAACGGACGGCCCATCTTGCTGCGAAATCCGGTCAGCGGACCGACCGCGCGGTCTTTGAGCAGCGTTTCGACTTCGTCGTATTCGAAGGTGCGGCTGCCCGGATGCTTGGGCAGGGAAAAATCACAGGATGTGCAGGCAAAGCGCCGGTAGTTCTCCTGCACCGTCCCGCCGCACTTGGGGCAGGGGGTCTTGAGGGTGGCGTAGTCGCCCGGCACCGTATCGGACTCGTAGCTCTTGGCCCGCTCGACCATGCGCTGGGTCATCTGCGCGATCTCGCGCATGAACGTGCCGCGCTCGAGTTCGCCGTGCTCCATCAACGCCAGCCGGTGCTCCCACTCTCCGGTGAGCTCGGGTGCCGTCAGTTCATCGATGCCCAGGCCGCGCAGCAAGGTCATGAGCTGGAACGCCTTGGCCGTGGGATGCAACTCGCGCCCGTCGCGCACCATGTAGCGCTCGGCGATCAGGCCTTCGATGATGGCCGAACGCGTCGCGGGAGTTCCCAGACCCTTGCCGGCCATGGCCGCGCGCAGTTCATCGTCGTCAACCAGCTTGCCTGCGCCTTCCATGGCCGATAGCAGCGTGGCTTCGGTATAGCGCGCCGGCGGCTTGGTGGCGAGGGCGCTGGCTTCGATCGACTGGGTCTGGA
>CAIQGU010000272.1 GCA_903871435.1 uncultured Burkholderiales bacterium
AGTGCTGCGCCGGTTCCCTCCTGCGGTTCAGCAAAAGCCAGCACCACGGTATTGCCTGCTGCGCTGCGCGGCAAGCGCAGCCAGCGGCGTCCGAACGCAGCGCCCAGCGCGGCCACGCTGGGTCCCAGGGAGCGGCCAAAAAGGTTGAAAGCAGCGATGCCGCCGGGACGCAGCGATGCGTGGCACGCGCGGTAAAACGGCTCGTCATCGAACACCGGGCCACGTGCGGCGGCGTCGTAGAGATCGACCTGCAGCAGATCGGCCTCGCCGCGCGCCTTCCTGAGGTAAATGCCGGCATCGGCCCGTACCACCGTGAGGCGGTCGTCATCGTCCGGCAAGGCAAACCAGGCCCGCGCGGCGCCAATGACAGCCGGGTCGATGTCGACGACGGTGACGCGGCTGGTGCGCAGGTGCCGGTAGCAGAATTTGGTGAGCGCAGCGGCGCCCAGCCCCAGTTGCAGCACGTGCTGCGGTGCGGGCACGAAAAGCAGTGGCGCCATCATCTGCTGCTGGTACTCGAGTTCCAGGCGGTAGGGGTGGCGCAGGGACATGGCGCCCTGGATCCACTCGGTGCCAAAGTGCAGGTAGCGCACGCCCTCGGATTCGGACAGCGTCACATCGCTGGCCGGCCGCGGAAGATCACGCGCCATCGGGCGAGCCACCCGTCGCGGCATCAGCCGCGCGGCGCAGATCCTTGAGCACGCTGCGCAGAGCCCGCGTCAGCAAGGGTGCCGTTTCTGCCGGCCGGATAAGGCCGCCGCGAACGTATTCGACCAGCGTGTCATGGGACAAAGACGCCAGCGAGCCGCCGGTGCGCGACGAGAACAGCGCAAGCGCGCGTGCCGGTGTCCAGCCGGCAAATCGCATGCGCACCACCGCGCGGCCCAGGTTGATGTCGAACCAGCGCCGTTCGCGCCATTGCGCGACCTGCTCGCGGGCCTCTTCGAGACCCGGCGCTTCGGCGGTCAGTTCGAGCGGGGCCTTGAGCCATTGGTGAACCACGCCCGATTTGGCCTGGGACAAAAAGTGCTGCACCGCTTCGTCGACGACCGGGACCGGCTGGGCGCGGTCGATTTCCGGCGCCTCGCGCAGGGTGAATCCGTCGAGGCGGATGCGCACCGTGCTGGGCGAAAAACCGCCGGCACCGGGAGCCGGCGTATCGCCACCGCCCAGTACGGCCGAGTGCGCGATCATCAGGCGGTTGAGAAAAGCCTGCATGCGTTCGGCCGGCCAGCCGATGAGCGCCACGCCATCGCGCAGTTGGGTCAGCAACGCGGCAATCGACTCGACCTGGCGTTTGCGGTCCTGGTTGGCAGTGGCCGGCAGCACGCTCGCCACCAGTTCCGGCACGACCATCAGCAGCCGGCGGAAATGTTCCGGTCCGCCCACGGCTGCCGCCTCGGCCATGGCGCGTGCCCAGGGCCCATAGAGGAACTGGCGCAGATACTCCTCCAGACCCGCGCTCTCCATCACTTTTTCGAGGAACTGCGCTGCCTCCAACGCCTGGATTTCGCGCTTTTCGGCATCGCGCAGGTATTCCCGCGCGGTCACCACGGCTTCGCTGGGGGTCGGCACGACGGACGCCAGGAAAGCATCGAACTGGTCGCCGGACTGGGCAAATGCCGACGCAGCGGCGCTGGGCGAATGCACGACAAAATGGATGGCGCTGCGCGCCTGATGAAGATAGCGCTGGTTATCGCTACCATCGGGGGACCAACCGATGGATGTAGTCGCCAGCGAATTGATGAGCCGGCGCGCCGGGTGGTCGGCGCGCAGCAGTACCGAGGGATCGGCAAGCGCCACTTCCAGAAAGGGAAACCGCAGGCAGACCACCAGCGTGCGCAGTGGCGCGGGCATGAGCCGGTCGCGTTCGATGCGGGCAAAGATGCGGGCCACGAGCTGGATCGTGAGCTTGTGCAGCGGCGTGGCGGCCTGGGTGATGAGCGTGCGGCTGTAGTCGCGGCTGCCGATGAATTCGGGCAGGGGCTTGCCGTCCGTCGTCACCACACTGCCGGGTTCAGCACCGGCTTTGGCCGCGACGCGGGCGGCATCCTGTCGTTGCCCCGAGAGCATCGCCGCCACGAGCTCACTGGCCGGCGCCACCGGGGTCAGCGCCTGGCCGGCAGCGACGCGGCGGCCGGCATCGAGGATCGCCTCGACGAGCGGCGCGGCATTGACACCGAGCGTCGCCTGCAGGCGACCGTATTCGAGCAAGGGCTCCTCTTCGCCGTGGACGGCGGCGGCATCGGCACGGGGCGCGGCAGCAGCCACGCGCCCCGGGGCGGCGCGCACCGGCGCGCTGGCCGCTGCCGGGGCATCGGCTGCAGCCTGGGGCTTGCGCGGCCCCCCCTCTTCCCGGCCGCCGCGATCCGGATCCGGGGCGGCGCGGCTTGGCGCATAGGGCGCGATGCCCTTGCTGTCGAGCATCCGGGCGATGGCAACGTAGGCGGCGTCGAGTGGAGCGCTCAGCGGGCCGGGAAAGTGTCGCAGCAGCGCCCCTATGCCATCGACGGGAGGGCTGGCAGCCTCCAGGGCGTCGGCAACCGCTTCGAGAATGATGGTCGGACGCAACGGCGAGTGCTGCTCGGAAAAATCGCTGCTCCCGCGCAGGGATTGCAGCCGCAGGTTTACGGCGCTGTTGCCCACCTGGACGAGGTTGCGCAAGCGGGCGGCGCACTGGTCGATCTGGCTGCGCAGGTCAGATTCGTCCATCTCCATGAGGGATAGCGCGGCGCGGCGCGCGCCCGACCCGGCCTTGCGACCCAGGAAAACCGCAACGCCGGCATCGAAACCGCCACGCAACTGCTGGGCAAAGGCGCGTTCCAGGGTCTTTTCCTGCAAGGAGAGCGCCAGCGCCGGCTTGGCCTGGGATTCCTCGCCCGACCGCACCGCACTGGCCAAGGCCTCGTGAAGGATTTCCGGAACTCGGGGCAGGAAGACATCGGCAAGCACCTGCCAGCACTGCGCCAGCAAGGCCTCGGCCTGCGCCGGTTTGGCCGGGGGCGCGTCACTCACGCGTCGCCTCTGATCGGACGCAGGTCCATGCCCGATCCGGCGGCTCGCTCGCGTGCCTGTTCAGGGGACCGATTCAATTCGGCGGTGCTGCGCATGCGGGAATGTTACTGCACCGGCCACGCACGCGCGACTTTTGCCGCCGAGCGGGGCGGCGCTACAGCGCCGTACAGCGCTATAGGACCGCCCCGCCCTATCCTATCAATGGGCCGCGCCCAGCAGCAGGCTATTGACGCGCTTGACGAACTGCGCCGGATCATCGAGCTGCCCGCCTTCGGCGAGTATTGCCTGGTCGAGCAGCAGCTTGGCCCATTCGCCCAGGTCGGCGGTGCCGTCCTGCAGGCGCCGCACCAGGGGATGCTGCGGATTGAGTTCCAGGATGGGCGCACTGGTGGGCGCGGCCTGGCCGCTGGCGCGCAACAGGCGCTGGAGGTGCGCGCTCATGGCGTCCTTGTCGACCACGATGCACGCCGGCGACTCGGTCAGGCGCAGAGTGACGCGCACGTCGGAAACGCGGCTGCCCAGCACTTCCTTGATACGGCCGAGCAGATCCTTGTATTCGTCCTCGGCCTTGCGCTTGTCCTCCTTGTCCTTTTCGTCGTCCAGGGCGTCGAGCGCCAGGTCGCCCTTGGCGACCGATACCAGCGGCTTGCCGTCGAACTCGGTGACAAAGGACAACATCCATTCATCCACGCGATCCGTGAGCAGCAACACCTCGACACCCTTCTTGCGGAAAACTTCCAGGTGCGGACTGTTGCGCGCCGCCTCGGCCGAGTCGGCCGTCACGTAATAGATGGCGGTCTGTCCGACCTTCATGCGGGCCACGTACTGGGCGAGCGATCCGGGCTTGCCGCCGGTTTCGGCCGCGTCGGCGGTGGAGTGGAAACGCAGCAGCTTGGCGATGCGCTCGGCGTTGGGAGCGTCCTCGCCCACGCCTTCCTTGAGGACCGCGCCGAACTCCGTCCAGAACGTGGCGTAGTCATCCGGGCGGTTCTGCGCCAGATCCTCAAGCAGCGACAGGATGCGCTTGGTGCAACCCTCGCGGATGGCCTTGACGTCGCGGCTCTCCTGAAGGATTTCCCGCGAAACGTTGAGCGGCAGATCGCTGGAATCGACGATGCCGCGCGTGAAGCGCAGGTAGGCCGGGAGGAGCTGCTCGGCGTCGTCCATGATGAACACCCGCCGCACGTAGAGCTTGAGTCCGTGCGTCTGCTTGCGGTCCCACATGTCGAAGGGGGCACGCTTGGGGATGTAGAGCAGCTGGATGTACTCGTTGCGCCCTTCGACACGGTTGTGCGTCCAGGCCAGCGGGTCACCGAAATCGTGCGAGACGTGTTTGTAGAACTCGGTGTACTGCTCGTCGGTGATGTCGGACTTGGCTCGCGTCCACAGCGCGGAGGCACGGTTGACCGTCTCCACCTCGCCCGTCTCGCGCAATTCATTGGTGTCCTTGTCCCACTCTTCCTTGGCCATGCGGATGGGCGTGGCGATGTGGTCGGAATAGTGGGTGAGTATCGACTTGAGCTTCCAACTCGAGAGCAGTTCCTCGTTGCCTTCCTTGAGATGCAGGACGATGTCCGTTCCCCGAGCGGCGCGGGTCGCGGGAGCGATGGTGAACTCGCCCGCCCCATCCGATTCCCAGCGCGCCGCCTGTCCCTCGGCAGCACCGGCACGCCGCGACACCACGCTGACACGGTCGGCAACGATGAACGCCGAGTAGAAACCCACGCCGAACTGACCGATGAGCTGGGAGTCCTTGCGCTGGTCGCCACTGAGCTGGGCGAAGAATTCGCGGGTGCCGCTCTTGGCGATCGTGCCCAGGTGGGCCACCATTTCGTCGCGGCTCATGCCGATGCCGTTATCCGATATCGTGACCGTGCGCGCTGCCTTGTCGTAACCGACATCGATGGCGAGCGTTTCGCCGGCCGGCAGCAGATCGGGCTGGGCGATGGCCGCAAAGCGCAGGCGATCGCAGGCATCGGAGGCGTTGCTCACGAGCTCGCGCAGGAAGATGTCCTTGTTGCTGTAGAGCGAATGGATCATCAACTGCAGCAATTGCTTGACCTCGGCCTGGAAGCCGAGGGTCTGGGGGGTGTCGGTCGTCGTCGTTTCTTCTTGGGTCATGTTGGCAGGTCCACGTACGTAGTAAAAAGGCTGGATGGTCGCCGCGCATTATGGGCGAGCCGCGCTCCGCCACCACGGCGATGGCAGTCGGCACTTGGGGTCATGCGGTCATGAATTCAAGGACGGGCGCCGGGAAAATGCCGCGCAGAACGCTTGCCGGAGGCGTTCCGCAGCCCGGCGAGCACCCGCAACATCTATAAAATACTGTTCCAAAACAAATAGTTAAATCAATTTTCGGGTGCGCAATCGGCGGCACGCAAGCCGCGCCGCAAGATCGGCAATGCGCAAGCCGCAGCTAGAACGGACACGCGGATATCCCGCTCACCGCCGTTGCCGAATCAATATCCGCATTTCGCGACCTTTCGCCGTGCTTTTCGCCGCGATAGGCAAGCCGAACCGGGGCATCCTAGACTGTGGCGGAAAGCGGCGCTGCTCCCTACCGGACTGCACGGCTCGATAACCGCGCAGCGCGGCCCGTGCAACTTCCATTTACACAGCCAAGCAGATCCTCATCACCCATGACAGCAGACCGGACCGGCGGCACGAAACCAGCCGCCACCGAGCAGGACATCCCTACCGGAAGCACTGCTCAGGCAATTGGTGCAGCGCAACCCGATGCCGTGGAAATGGGTTTTCGCGTGCTCGCCGAGTCGCTGCCGGAAATCGTCTGGATTTCGCGCGCTGACGGCTGCAACGTCTATCACAACCAGCGTTGGGGTGACTACACCGGCCTCACGTTCGAGCAGGGCTGCGGAAATGACTGGCTTACGCCCTACCATCCCGACGACCGCCAGCGCGCGTGGACTGCCTGGCAGGCCGCGATCACCCACGAGTCGCCCTATGCGCTGGAATGCCGGATACGCCGGGCCGATGGCGCCTACCGTTGGTGGCTGATCCGTGCGCAGCCACTGCACAACGCGCAAGGCACCATAGACCGGTGGTTTGGCATTTGTACGGACGTCCATGACCTCAAGCAGGCGGGCGAAGCGGTGCTGGCCAACAGTGCGGAACTCAGTGCCGCCCTGGCCAATATGAACGAGGCGGTGCTGATTTCGGGCACCGACGGCCGATACACGCATCTGAACGATGCCTACGCAAAGTTCCACCGCTTTGGCAGCGCTGCCACGTGCGTGCGCACACTGGGCGACCACGCGCGGTACCTCGAGGTGCGCACGCTGGACGGCCAGATCGTCCCCGCGGAGGATTGGGCCGTGGCCCGCGCACTGCGGGGAGAAACCGCTACCAATGTCGAGTTCCTTCTGCAACGGCGCGATACGCTCGAGGGTTGGATCGGCAGCTACAGTTACGCGCCGGTCCGCAACGAATACGACGTCATCGTGGGTTCGGTGGTGGTCTGCCGCGACATCACCGAACACAAACGCACGGCCAAGATCCTGCGCGAAAGCGAAGAGCGCTACCGCAAGG
>CAIQGU010000273.1 GCA_903871435.1 uncultured Burkholderiales bacterium
CGGGTACGGCCGCATCGAGCCGCGCCTTGGGCAGAAAGTCCACCACGTACTCGGCACCCCGGTACAGCTCCGTGTGCCCCTTCTGCCGACCAAACCCCTTTACCTCCGTCACGGTCAGACCCTGCACGCCTATCGCTCCCAATGCCTCGCGTACCTCGTCAACCTTGAACGGCTTGATGATCGCCGTAACCAGCTTCATGTCTCGCTCCTACTTTTTCGTACTGTTCGCGCATCCTTGCGCTGGTAAAAAACGCCACGCTCGAAGGCGTGGCGTTGCGTCACACCGGATCTCTTTCGAGAATCAGAAGTGCCAGATGAAGTCGCCCGACAATATGACTTCGCTCTTTTTGTTGGGCAGTATCGCCGCATCCACATTGCCGTTGAACGCCGGCGCGTTGAAGGCGTGGTACCACACGATTTCCGGGCGCAGCGTGATCTGCGGGCTGAGCCAGTGCTGCCAGCCCAGGCCGAAGTTGAAGTAGCGCGTTGGCGCGCCGGTGCGCTGTCCCTGGCCGTCTTCGAAGAACTCGGGACGGATGGAGAAGTTGTTCAGCGGATCGGGCTGGTAGTTCAGGTACGCGACAGATGCCGTGTTGTGGCTCGTACACTTCAGCGGACCACCCACCGAGCTCGTATTACCCAGGCACCATGCTTCGTTCGGCGCGTTGTAGTTGAAGCCCTGGGCCGGCGTGAATGGCGTTCCGCCGTCGGCGCCCAGCGGGCCGCCATAGGCAGCGTTCATGGCCTGGACGACCGGGTTGTTCAGGTTGGGAACATCCTTGACGAACACGGTATAGAGCTCGTATGACAGGTGCCACTTGTCGTTGAACTTGTGGTAATACGTGCCGCCATACCACTGCATGTTGTTGTAGCCCCAGGTGCCCTTGTTGATGCCGTCAGCGCATAGGTTCAGGTCGTCATTGCCGTCCTGGGTCTGGTAGCGCGCGCACAACGAGAAGCTCGGCATGGCGCCCGGGTCCTTCTTGAAGCTCGCCTGCGGAAATAGTGGGTTCTGGATGGTGCCGTACCCGGGCAAGGTGACGAACTGGGTGGGATTGCCCACCGTTGCCTTCAGGTGCGGAATGGAAGCTTCCGTCCCATCACTGACACCAAACTGCAGGAAGAAGCGCGGCGTCACGGCCAGGCTGGTGATGATGCCGGTGTTCGTGTAGTTGTCGAACGCGTACGTCATCGAGTGCGAGTACATGTAGTTGTTCGGGCCCAGCTGCGCCTCGATATCCGGCACGGAAATGTAGCGGCCGACGCGAACCTGCAAGCCTTCCATCACGAACGGATCGAAGAGCTCGAGCCAGAGCATGGGGAAGTCATAACCCATGGGCTTGTTCTTCGAGAGATACTGCCAGCTGTCCATCCCAAACTCGGTCGTGTAGCGGTAGTTCGTCCCGTAGATGGCCGATAACCGCATGCCCCAGTCGTAATGGTCTTTTTGCACCGTGTCCGGGAAGCGATCCCAGTAGATCACGGCCTGGTCGAGGGTTACTTCGTTGGGGTTGTAGGCATACGCTGCTGGCGAGTTGCCGCCCGGCTTGGTGGTGCTCGAGCTGATGTTGGCGCCGGCGTTGATCCAGCCATAGACCTGGAAGTGGTTGTCCGACATCCACTTGCCAAGCGACGTGTTGGAAATGGCCGTCATCAACGGACTGTCGATCGAATTGGGTACGGTCACGCCCATGGAATCCTCGCCACCGTAGGGCCATTCCGTGAAGGGCATCGGGGGAACGGTCATTGGCGTGGCTGGCCAATAGTCCCGGCGTGTCGGAGGTGCCTTCGGATCCGTCG
Source organism: uncultured Burkholderiales bacterium (assembly GCA_903871435.1). Taxonomy (GTDB): domain Bacteria; phylum Pseudomonadota; class Gammaproteobacteria; order Burkholderiales; family Burkholderiaceae_F; genus GJ-E10. The sequence goes on from CAIQGU010000273.1 coordinate 1,801, forward strand.
GGGGACCCGACTGGCCCCATTCCAGGGCGTAGTAATTGGTAAATCGCTCCCAGAAGCCGTCCCCGAGATATTTGTCGAGGCAGTCGTAGGTCTTGTAGGGATCGCACACCGGCGCCGCCGGTGCAGCCGCTGGCGCATCTGCTGCCTCGGCTTGCGGAACCCAACTGGCGGCTCCTAGGCCCAGGGCCAGCGCGACGAGCGCACGCTTGGCCATGCCACTCCTTCCCCGATCTTTTTCAACACTTGTCATTGCAAATTCCCCTCTTTCTGGTTTTTGGGTGACAAATGGCATCGCCACCCTGCCTGTACATGCCCCATACAACCCGACCTCTCCCGTCGTCCGTTCGCGAACTGCCGGAAACACACGCGCGGAATCTGCGCGGCACCCCCCGTGCACCCCAGCGACTGCGGTTGCTTGCTTGTTGGATGACGCGCACTTTTATTACTTAAACATGAAACTAAACGCGATTTTTATGAAGCAATTCATGTGCCAGAGAATAAGTAACTGATTTTCATGGTTAAATTTTTAGGGACCACTTTCATAACTGGGGAGATCGTCTTTATCGCACTAAAAAGGGGAGGTCTGATCTGTTGCTTGGCTCGTGATGCCGCTTAATGGTGCGCTGCCAAAACGAGCGGCTCGGTGCCAGGCCTCGATGGAGTCACCCGGTGCCCCCGACCCCGCGCGGGGTCGGATATACGGTATGGCCTGGAGCCTGCAATCAGAAATGCCAGATGATGTCGCCCGAAACGATGACCTGATTGGCCTTGTTGGCCGGGAAGCGCGAATCGTTGGCATTGCCGTTGAACGCCGGCGCGTTGAAGGAGTGGTAGTAGGCGATTTCCGGGCGGGCTTCGACTTGCGGTGACCACCAGTGCTGCCAACCTGCGGCCAGGTTCCCATAGCGCGTTGCGGTGCCGGTGCGTTGCCCCTGCGGGTCCCAGTAGAACTCCGGGCGGAAGGAGAAGTTGTTGAGCGGGTCCGGCGAGTAGTTGAGATAGAGCGTGGTGCCGTAGGACCCTGCCGTGCACGTCAGCACCGTGGGACTGCTGCATTGCGCCTCGGACGGCGCGTTGGCGCGTATGCCGGAGGCAGCTGCGGAGAAAGGCGTACCACCGTCCGCGCCATAAAGCGCATTAAGCCCCTGCACATAGCTGTTGTTCAGGTTCGGCACGTTGCGCTGCGACTCGTGATAGAACTCGTACGAGATGTGCCATTTGTCGTTCCACTTGTGATACGCGGTAAAGCCGTACCACTGCATGTTGTTGTAGCCCCACTGACCGGTATTGATGTCGTTGGCGCAGGCGTTGATATCGTCTCTGCCGTCCGCGCTGTCCCAGCGCAGGCAGAAGGTGTAGGTCGGCATTGAGCCCGGGTCCTGCTTGAAGGAAGTGCCGGGGTAGAGCAGGTTGGGATTGGGGTTGGCAATGCGGGCGTGCAGGTGCTGGAAAGAGGCCTCGGTGCCGTTGCCAACGCCAAACTGCACCATCCATTGCTTGTCCACGGCCAGTGTCGTCTGGATGCCCGTATTCGTGTAGTTGTCATACGTGTACGTCATCGAGTGCGAGTACATGTAGTTGTTGGGTGCCAGTTGCGCCTCGATGTCCGGCAGCGAGATGTAGCGCCCGGCGCGGATCATCAGGCCCTCCAAGACCTGCGGTATGAAGACTTCGCCGTACAACATGGGAAAGTCATAGCCATTGGTCTTGTTGTCCTGCAGGTACTGGTAACTGGCCAGGCCATAGGCCGTGGTGTAGCGGTAGTTCTCGCCATAGATGGCCGACAGGCGCATGCCCCAATCGATGTGATCCTTTTGCACCGTATCGGGAAACCGGTCCAGGTACAGCACGAACTGATCCAGCTGTATGGTGTTGGGCGTATAGAGGTACGCGGCCGGCGAATTGCCGCCCGGCTTGGTTGTGCTCGAACTGATGTTGGCGCCGACATCCACCCAGCCGTACAGCTGGAAATTGTTGTCCCCCATCCATTTGCCCACGCTGGTGTCCGCAATCGCGGCCATGAACGGGCTGTCGATCGAATTGGGCCGCGTGACGCCCAAAGGCGTGGTGCCGCCATAAGGCCACTCCGTGAACGGCATGGGCGGCGTTGTCATGGGCGTACCCGGCCAATTGTCTCGTCGGGACGCCGGAGCCTTCGGGTCGGTTGGTGCCCCCGCCTGACCCCACTCCAGGCTGTAGTAATTGGCGAGGCGGTTCCAGAACCCCGAGCCCAGGTATTCCTCCTGGCAGGAGTAGGTCTTGTACGGATCGCATGCCGGGGCGACTGCTGCCTCGGACTTCTGCCAGGGCGCCGACGCTGCCAATACACCAAACGCAAGCAGCGCTGCAGAAGAGTGGGACCGGCGCATATCGTGCGCAGATTCACGGCGCGGGCTTGCCACACGGGTGAAGCACTGGAACATACGATTCCTTTATTGAGAGCGCGAGATAAAGTGCGCCGTCTTAATGGAGCAATCGCCGTGCCAGTTCTTAAGCCGTTGATTAATTATAATAAATTCGCGCCGACCCACTATTTTGGTGCATCTTGGTGTCGGCGCCGCCCCAAGTTAGGGCGTAGTGTCGTGCCTGTTTTGTGAAAAGGCGGCGCTTATCGTGCGCGCCCGCACCTGCCAGGGCGGCATGGAACAGCGCAATGCGCGAGCAGGAAACCGCAGACGCCCGGAAGCCGCGGAGCAGGAATGCGCCGCGACGTACCGGGCAACCCGTTCAGCGAAGGTGCGTTAGCGCTTGGAGGCCGCTACGGCCTTGCGCGCACCGGCCGCGCCGGCAATGGCGCGTACCGCAGGCTTAGCCGAAGGCTTTGCCGGAGCCGCCGCGCTCTTGGTCGACTTGCTGGCCTTGACGGCCTTGGCGGATTTGGCGGCCTTGGCCGGCGCAGGGGGCGCGGACTTTGCGGCCGCTTCCGCCTTGGCCGCCGGGGCCGCCGCGGTCTTGGCTACGGGAACCGGAACCTGAACCGCTTCTTCCTTTATCGCCCACAGCTTGAGCAGTTCGGCCTGGGTTGGCAGCGCGCCCTGGGTTGCCCGGGTACGCCGCGCCGCCACGGAATCGCGGACGATTTTTTCCACGATATCCAGGGGCAGACGGTTGAGGTCGGAAAACTTCACGAAACTGCGCTGGACATTTACGCCCGGCAACGATTCCTTATGTTTTACAACGACTTCCTGCTCGGCCACGTACAGCGACATATGCCGTCGGCCCGATTCGAGCGCGAACAACGGCCCGTCGAGCTCATAAAAGGCGAGCCCGTAGCGCATGCTTTCCCGAACCCCCCGTGCCGACCGGCGGATCATGCTGCAGACCCGTGCCATAGCAACCCGTCGATCGGGTGGCAGATCCCGCAAGTAGGTGCCCACCGTCGTGGCTGTCGAATTCATTCCTTGCCCCCGGCTTTCTGCGTCCGAATGCGCTATTTTAGCCGAGCGTGAGCGCCTGCTCAGGACAAGCATGCAAATGAGTTCTTTTTTACTGGGTAAAACCCGAAACACGGGGGCGCAGGCAGGCCGCTCCGGGGCTTAACGCCCGGGATAATTGATATATTCAGATTGCAGATACCAGCGCTGGCCTTGCCGCCGGAGGCGCTATCGGCGAATTTGAACGACTGTACGCACCGGTTTTGCGCCGGCTGCGAGCGGTTGCCGGCTGCACCGCGTCGCCCCAGATAAGCCCCGGGGCGCGTGTGCTCGGTGGCAAGCCCCTGGGAAAATCAAGCGTCAGGACACTACGTGGTTTTTTCGTTCTTCAAGAAGGACCAAAAAGATCCCAAGAGCGGTCCCGTTCGCTCGGGTGGCAGTGGTGCTGCGCCGCGCCCCGGCCGCCTGGAGCAAAAGCCCGTTGGCCGTCCCATCGCAGGAACCGTCAATCGCTCCTTGAACCGGCCGTCCAATGCCGACCCGCTCAGTGGCGGCGGTGGTTTTGCTGTAACGGAAAACGCCCTGCCCGACCGCGAAATCGCCCGCAACCTGGCCATGGCCACGGCAGCAAAGATCGACGCCATCGAATCCGAAATGGCCCGCGACTTTCTTCGGCCACGCAAGACACCGGCAGAACTCGCCGCTGAAATCCCCGCAGATGCCGAGGCGGTAGAAGCTGCGGCGCCTCCGCAAGAACCCGACGAACCGCCGCCGCCCCTCGTACCGGCGGCTGCGGTTGCGCCCAATTCGCGACGTGTGGATACGGCCCAGTCCGAGGAAGACGCCTTTGATCCGGGTAGCGAAATCCTCGGCGGCAGCATCGACGCCATTGAAGTCAACGGCGGCTCATCCTCGGTGCTCGACGAAACCGCCATCCTTTTTGCCAATCAGCAGGATCACGCCGCGGAAAGCGGACTGCGCAACGCGCTCATTGCCGAATCCCTGGGCCCCATTACCGAACGCGGCTGGCTCATGCTGCTGGAACTGCTGCAGCAGCGTAATGACCGTCCGGCCTACGACCAGTTATCCACGCAGTTCGCCCTGCGCTTCAATTCGGCTGCTCCTGCCTGGATCAATTACGCCGACGCGGAACGTGTTGCCGTATCGGCAGCCAACGCCCCGGTGGTGGCGCTGCCCGAATCCATCGACGCGGGCATCGTCAAGCCGTTGGAAGAATTCAAGAACCTCGCCATGACGAACCCGGCGCTGACGCTCGACCTCAGCGCCACGCGCCAGGTTGATCTCATCGGCGCAGAGCTGCTGTTGCGGGTCTTCAATGCCTTCAAGCGCGCCAGCCATGAACTCACCGTGCGCGGCGCCGAACAATTGCTGGTCGCCCTGCGCTCATCGGTCGAAGCGGGCCGCCGCGATGCCTCCGACGCCGCCTGGATGCTCCTGCTCGAAGTCCAGCGGCTGCTCGACCGCCAGGCCGACTTCGAGGAGACCGGCATCCAGTACTGCATTACCTACGAAGTTTCGCCACCTTCCTGGGAACCACCCATGGCCAATATCCGCGTGAGCAGCAATACAGCGGAAAGTGCCGGCGCACGCGCCACCGATCCGCTTAACTGGCGCGGTGAAATTCTCGGCGATGGCGAGGCTTTCTTCGGCCGGCTGGTGACAGCCGCCCGCGACGCAAAGCACATTTCGGTTGAATGCCGGCAACTGCGGCGCATTGCGTTCACGGCTTCAACCACCCTGCAGAGCCAGCTGATCCGGCTGCAGCAGTCGGGCGTCACGGTCGAATTCCGCAACGTCAACGTGCTGATTGCCGCGCTCTGGCAACTGCTGGGCGTGGCCGCGGTCTGCGAAGTGCGCATCCGGCGCGCCTAGCCCATGACCGGCTCCATGACCCGCACCAAACACCCCGCCGAACTCACCGCCGCCATCCTCACCGAGGCGCTGCCCTACATCCAGCGTTTTCACGGGCGCACCATCGTCATCAAGTACGGCGGCAACGCAATGGTGGATGCGCGGCTCAAGGAAAGCTTTGCCCGCGACATCGTCCTGCTCAAGCTCGTGGGCATGAAGCCGGTCGTGGTCCACGGCGGAGGCCCGCAAATCGACGAGGCCCTGGGCCGCGTGGGCAAGAAGTCCGAATTCCTGCACGGCTTGCGCGTTACGGATGCCGAAACCATGGAGATCGTCGAGTGGGTGCTGGCCGGTCAGGTGCAGCAGGAACTGGTCATGCTCATCAACCGCTTCGGCGGCCAGGCCGTGGGCCTTACCGGCAAGGACGGCGGGCTCATGCGCGCCCGCCGCATGCAGGTGGCCGACCCGCAGGCGCCGGGTACCCTGCACGACATCGGACAGGTGGGTGAGATCGAATCGGTCAATCCCGCGGTGGTCAAGACCCTGCAGAACGATGGCTTCGTGCCCGTCATTTCGCCCATCGGCGTGGGCGCCGATGGCCTGTCCTACAACATCAACGCCGACATCGTCGCGGGCGGCATCGCCGAAACGCTGGCGGCCGAAAAACTCGTCCTGCTCACCAATACGCCCGGCGTCCTGGATAAGCAGGGCAACCTCATCACCGGCCTCACGGCCCAGCGTATCGACGAACTCTTTGCCGACGGCACCATATCCGGCGGCATGCTGCCCAAGATCTCCTCCGCCATAGAAGCCGCGCGCAAGGGCGTCAATTCCGTCCACATCATCGATGGCCGCGTGGATCACTGCCTGCTGCTGGAAATCCTCACCGATCAAGGTGTCGGCACGATGATCCGCCGCAATTGATCAAGTCCTCACGTCCGTTTGCCGCGGTGCGTCCCGGACGCCCGGGCGCGCCCGCCCCGGTTTCTGAAGTGCGCTCGGTCGTAACCGCTGCCCGCCCGTCCGTGGTCTGGTTTTTTGACCTTGATGACAACTCTTTGGTAATAG
>CAIQGU010000274.1 GCA_903871435.1 uncultured Burkholderiales bacterium
CGTTCAGCGCCACCTTGAGGTCCTGTTCGAGGGCCAGGCGCTCTTCCACTTCAGCCTGCATGGCGGCTTCGTAGTAGGCGATGCGGTTGCGGCCCATCGACTTGGCGCGATACATGGCGGTATCGGCTTCGCGCAGCAGATCGTCTACGCCCTCGCGGGCCTTGGGGAACATCGTCAGGCCGATGCTGCCGGTGCCGCTATAGAGGTTGCCGTCGACCAGGAAAGGCCGCTCCAGCACGGCCCGCATTTTTTCGGCAACGGCCATGGCCGTGTGCGCCGCCGTATCGATTTCTTCGCCCAGATTGTCGACCAGCACGACGAACTCGTCGCCACCCAAGCGGGCGACCAGGTCGGCCGAGCGCAGCAGTTGGGTGAGGCGCAGCGCCACTTCCATGAGCAGGCTGTCACCTACGGAGTGACCGCGCGCATCATTGAGGCGCTTGAAGTTGTCCAGGTCGAGGAACAGCAGCGCCCCGAACCTGCCGGTGCGGCGGGCCGTTTCCAGGGACAGGCCGATGCGGTCGAGCAGCAGGCGCCGGTTGGGCAGGCTGGTAAGTTCGTCGAAATAGGCCAGACGGTAGGTCTCGGATTCAGCCTGCTTGCGCTCGGTGATGTCGCGAAAAATGGTGCTGCCCATCAGTTCGCCGTCATGATTGGTGTAGAGCGAGGAGCTGACCTCGGCCTGGAAGCGCTCTCCATCGCCGCGGATCATGGTGACTTCGCCCCGCAGGCGCCCGGTACGGGCACGTTCCGCCAGCAGCGTGACACAGCGGGGATCGTTCATGTCGATGACACCTGACCGGCCACGGCGCAGCAGTTCGGCCTCGTCCATGCGCAGCATCTGACAGGCGGCCGGGTTGGCCTTGAGGATGCTCCCGTCGGGTCGCGTATGCAATATGCCATCGATGCTGTTGGAAAAAACCCGCTCGTATGTTTCGTGGATGTCCCGGCTTTCGAGCTCCACGCGCTTGACCTCGGTAAGGTCGTCGCTCATGAGCATCAGCCGCACGCGGCTGTCGTCATCGGCGGCGGCGGCGGGCAGTAGGCGAAAAATGGCGTTGATCCAGATGTCGCGCCCAAAAGTGCTGGTCACCTTGCGCACATCGGAAACAGCTTCGCCGGTTTCCAGGCAGCGCACCGCCAGATCGTAGAGGCCCGACGATTTCCAGGAAGCGATAGTGTGGAAATTCTGCGCAAGCAGTTGTTGCACGGTGCCGCCTACTTGGCGCGCTACCGCTTCATTGGCGGCAACACAGTTGCCATCAGCGTCGAAAATGATGATGCCGATGGGCGCATTGGCGAAGATCTGCTCATTGAGCTGGCGTTCGGCCTTGAGCGCCATTGCGGCCTGCTTGCGGTCGGTGAGGTCGGTGTCGGTGCCTGAAATGCGGACCGGCTTGCCGGAACTGTCGCGCAGGATATAGCCGCGGCACAGGACCGGTACGGCGTGGCCGTCCTTGTGGAGCATCCGCATCTCGAAGCTGTAGTTGTCGCTGCCGCTATCCATCGCCTCCTGGATGGCCCGCCAGCTCGGGGCACGGTCGTCGGGATGTATCAGGCGGTCCCAGAGCTGGTCGTTGTAGGGCAGTTCGTCCGTGGCGTAGCCCAGGGTCTCCCAGCCGCGAGCCGAATACGTGTGTTCGTTGGTGACGATGTTCCAGTCCCACCAGCCGTCATTGCTGCCCTTGAGGACCAGTTGAAGCCGCAATTCGCTGCTTTCAAGGCGGCGGCGCGCGTCCTGCAGGCGGTCGCGTTCGGAGCGCAACTCTTCGAGGGTGCGCGCCTGGGCGCGGCCCAGGGTGACGCTCATGAGTCCGACGAGGCCCATGAATCCGAATCCGGCCACGTAGAAGGAGCGCACCACGCCAGTGTCGATCATCGCCCCCCAGATGCCGGTGGCAATGAGTACCGCGACGCAGATGCCCAGGTAGATTGCCATGTGCCGGTCGCCACTGCGGTACTGGAGACGCGCGCGGATCAAAGCCCAGATCGAAACGGCCAGCGTGGGGCCGAAAACGGCCGCACGATTAAAGGGCAAGGACGTACCTGTGACATGTCCCAGGCTTTCGCCCCAGGGCAGGGTCAGCGGCAGGGCGGGATGGATGCTGTCGAACCGGATGCCGTAGGGCGACAGCAGGTCGCCGGCAACCAGGGCGGCCGCTACCGAGGCGACCAGGGCCAGCCACGGCCAGACATGGCGCTGTCCGGTGTAATAGGCGACGAACCCGAAGAACGCGACGCTCAGTCCGCCGATCGACGCGATCTGCCAATGCAACGCCACGACGGCGCCCGGTACGCCGTCGGCGAGGTAGTAGTTCGCCGTAGACCACTGGTAGCCGGCCGCGCACACGCACATCAGCGCATAGAAGTGATGCAGATGCCGCTGGCGGGCGACGAGGCGCGTGGCAAGTGCATGCGCGGCGCTGCAAAGCAGAACGCCAGAACTTGCCAGGAAGGCCGGTATGACAATGGAAAATGAATTCATGGGGAGTACGGGTTGCCGGCGATGAAGGTACCCGGGGCGCGGGCACGCCAGTAGCGCGGATTAGCCCGGGTTCTGCGGCGACCTTACCCGTTCAAGCTTAACGCTTGCTCAGGACGGAATGGCCGTGCCGTACCTCTCAGTCGATGGACGCCCGCCGCCCGAGCGCTCCATACAGCAGCGCCCGCGGCAAACCGCTGACCTTGCTGGCAATTGCGGCCGCGCGCGAGGCGGGCAAATGGGCGCCCAGTTCGAGCAGCCAGCGCAGCGTCAGGGGATCGATCTGCGCAGGTTCCCCGGCCGCGTCCGGATCTGCCTCGCCACCCGCCGGCATGGCATCGATCACCAGCACGTACTCCCCACGGGGCGGGGTCGCCGCAATCAGAGCGGGCAGGTCCGCCGCCGTGGTCTCCACCAGGGATTCAAATTTCTTGGTCAGTTCCCGCGCCACGAGGATGCGCCGCTCGGGCGGCAGGGCATCGGCCAGTTCCTGCGCCGTGGCAGCCATGCGGTGCGGCGCTTCGAAGATCACCAGCGCGCCATGGTCGGCGGCCAGCGAACGCCAGTGACGCAGACGCACCTGCGTGCGGGCTGGAGCAAAACCGGTGAAGCGGATATCGCCTGCGCGCACGCCCGCGACGCTGAGGGCTGCGGTCAGGCTGCTGGGGCCCGGCACCGGAATCACGCGCACGCCGGCGGCCCGCGCGGCGCGCACGAGCAGTGCGCCGGGATCCGATATGGCCGGCGTGCCGGCGTCGCTGACGAGCGCGACGCGCTCGCCACGGGCCAGACGTTCGAGTATGGGGGCTATGCGCTCGGCTTCGTTGTGCTGGTGCAGGGCGATGAGGCGCTGAGTGATGCCAAAGCGCGCCAGCAGCGGCGCCGTGGTGCGCGTGTCCTCGACAGCCACGCAATCGGCGGCGCGCAACACCCAGAGCGCGCGCAGAGTCACGTCGGCGGCGTTGCCCAGCGGTGTTGCGACTACATACAATCCCGGCGCGAACTCCTGCTCGGCGATACCCGCTTCCCGCCAGGGAAACTGGCCGGACCAGGCGTCTCCGGCACCATCGATTGCAGGTTCCTCCATGATCGCCCCCATCCTTTCCGTCTACGGCCTACCGCAACCACGGGCCCAAGGAGCATAGCGTGAAGTTCCGCCCGCGCTGCAGGGCGCCAGGAGGGGCGAATGCCATTGGCGCCGCGCCCTCGCAACGCCAGGGCGCTGCAGCCGAGGACCGCGCCTGCGCATTCCTGCACCAGCGCGGCCTGCAAATCGCCGCGCGCAATGTGCGCTACCGTGCGGGCGAGATCGACCTGGTTGCGATAGATGGAGGCACCTGGGTATTTGTCGAAGTCCGCTCGCGGGCACGGCCCGGCGACGCCATCGCCAGCATCGACGCGCGAAAGCGCGGCAAAATACGGCGCGCGGCCCAGCTTTACCTGTTGGGGCGCTTTGGCGACCGCTGGCCGCCGTGCCGCTTCGACGTCGTCGTCGTCGGGGACGGCCGGATCGAATGGCTACCGTCCGCATTTACGGGAGAAGAAGAATGGTGATGCGTAAAGTGCAGTGTGGTGTGGTTCGTAGCAAGATGGTCCGTCGCCTGAGCCTGCTTGCGCTGCTGGGCGTCATGACCGTCAGCACCAGCGCGTGCTTCGTGTTGTTCGGCGGAGCGGCGGTCAGCACTGCCATCGTCGGCACGGACCGGCGTTCCGTGGGCAAGCAGATCGAGGACGTGGAGATTGAACACCGCGTCAACAATGCCCTCGAAGAGCATTTTGCGCGCCAGTCCGTTCACATCGAGGTCAGCTCATACGACCAGAAGGTGCTGCTCACGGGACAGGTGCCCAGCGAGAAAGACCGCGACTACGCCGAACGGCTGGCGTCGGTCCAGCAGGACGTGCAAGGGGTGCACAACGAGCTTGCCATCGGTTCGCTGGCCGGCCTCAACAGCGCATCCGATGACACCCTGCTGGCGGGCAAGGTAAAGGCAGCGCTGCTCGATGTGCCCGGACTCGACAAGGGGGTGGTCAAGACCATCTGCACCGACGGCAACATCTACCTGATGGGTCGGGTGGGCAGCAGCGAGGCCGATCTGGCCAAACGCGCCGCTAGCCATATCAATGGGGTCAAGCGCGTGGTGGCGTATTTTGAAATCCTCACCGACGCGGAACTGGAGACCTTCAAGCCCAAGCCCGCCGAGACGCCGCCGGCGCACCCCGCACCGGCAGCATATTGAAGCGCGCCCAGCGCCGGGTTGCGCGGGGCGTGCGCGGC
>CAIQGU010000275.1 GCA_903871435.1 uncultured Burkholderiales bacterium
CCGGGGCAGTTGGGGCCCAGCAGCAGGGTCTTGGAGCCCGCCTTGCGCATGCGGTCGCGCACCACGATCATGTCGCGCACGGGGATGCCCTCGGTGATGCAGATGACCAGATCCAGCTCGGCTTCCACCGCTTCCCAGATGGCTTCGGCGGCGCCCGCGGGCGGCACGTAGATGACGGATACGTTGACACCGGTTTCGCGCTTGGCGTCTTTCACGGTGGCGAAGATGGGTATGCCTTCGAAGTCTTCACCGGCCTTCTTGGGGTTCACGCCGGCCACGAAGCATTGGCGGCCCAGGGCGTAGTCGCGGCAGCCGCGCGTGTGGAACTGGCCGGTCTTGCCGGTGATGCCCTGCGTGACCACGCGGGTGTTCTTGTCGATCAGTATGCTCATGCTTGCAGTCCTTGCTTAGACGGTTGCGGCGCGGGCGCTGCCGTTGGTGGACGCGACCACGCGTTCGGCCGCTTCGGCCATGGTTTCGGCCGAGATGATGGGCAGTCCGGATTCGGCCAGCAGCTTGCGGCCCAGGGCTTCGTTGGTGCCCTTCATGCGCACCACCAGGGGCACGGAGAGCTTGACCGCGCGCGAGGCCGCAATGACGCCCTCGGCGATGGTGTCGCACTTCATGATGCCGCCGAAGATGTTGACCAGGATGGCCTTGAGATGCTCGCTCTTGAGCATGATCTTGAAGGCCTCGGTGACCTTTTCTGCCGTGGCGCCGCCGCCCACATCGAGGAAGTTGGCCGGGTTGCCGCCGTAGAGCTTGATGGTGTCCATGGTGGCCATGGCAAGTCCCGCGCCGTTGACCAGGCAGCCGATGTTGCCGTCGAGCTGGATGTAGGCCAGGTCGTACTTGGAGGCTTCGATCTCCGAGGGGTCTTCCTCGTCAAGGTCGCGCAGCGCCACGATTTCCGGGTGACGGTAGAGGGCGTTGGAGTCGAAATTGAACTTGGCATCCAGGGCCACGACACGGCCGTCGCCCGTGAGCACCAGGGGGTTGATTTCGGCCAGCGAAGCATCGGTATCCCAAAACGCCTGGGCGAGGCCACGCAACGCGGCGCGGGCCTGCGGCAAAGCGGCCTGGGGGATGCCGATGGCCAGCGACACTTCGTCGCTTTGCGCATCGGTGAGGCCCACCACGGGGTCGATGCTGACGCGGTGGATTTTCTCCGGCGTGTGCTCGGCAACTTCTTCGATATCCATGCCGCCTTCGCTGGAGGCCATGAGGCAGACCTTTTGCGTGGCGCGGTCCACCACCATGCCGATGTAGAGCTCCTTGCGGATATCGGCGCCCTCTTCGATGAGCAGGCGCCGCACCTTCTGGCCGTGCGCCGAGGTCTGGTGGGTGACCAGCTGCATGCCCAGGATGGACTGCGCGTGGCTGCGCACTTCGTCGAGCGAGCGGGCCAGCTTCACGCCGCCGCCTTTGCCACGGCCCCCCGCGTGGATCTGGGCCTTTACCACCCATACCGGGCCTCCCAGGCGCTGTGCCACGGCCAGGGCTTCCTCGACGGAAAAAGCCGCCTCGCCGCGCGGCACGGGGACTGCGTAGCGGCGC